>NZ_CAXFDV010000040.1:0-5702 GCF_964001545.1 uncultured Aquincola sp. | reverse complement strand
GGTCCTGCGCGGAGACATGCGACAAGGGGGCTCCTCCTGTTGAGCGGCGCGCACGCCTGGCGCAATTGCAACAAGAAATGGCGACCGCTGCCGGACAGCTCTGACGACGAACTAGGGGGATGTGACGTCGCGGTCGCGCAGCACGGACCGCGACCGCGACGCCAGGCCACCGGTACCGCGGCACGCACGTTGCCCCCGGCCGGCATGACCGCCCTGATCCAGACGCCCGCCGACGCCCCCACCTCGCCCGCCGCGACGCCCGCCCTGCGGCTGCTGCCCTTTGACGAAGCCACGCTGCCTGCCGCAGCCAGCCTGCCGACGCCCCAGACGCCGCCACTGCCCGCTGCAGCGCCTGCCGTGCCGCTGCCCACCTTCGCGCAGATCGAGCCCATCGGCCTCTGCAACCTGGCCTGCGGCATGTGCACCGTCAACCACCGGGGCGACGAAGTGGCCACGCTGTCGATGGACCGCTACGCCGCGCTGCTGGACGCGATGCCGCAGCTGCAATCGCTGCACCTGCAAGGCCTGGGCGAGCCGATGCTGCATCCGCAGTTTTTCGACATGGTCAGCCTGGCGGCCCGCCGCGGCATCCGCGTGTCGGCCAACACCAATCTCACGCTGCTGACGGCCAAGCGCGCGCAGCGCTGCATCGACAGCGGCCTGGCCGCCTTGTCCGTTTCGCTCGACGGTGCCACCGCCCCCACCTTCCAGGCCATCCGCCATGGGGCCTCGTTCGACAAGGTGGTGCGCAACCTGGGCCGGCTCACCGATGCCCGCGACGCGGCCGGCAGCGCGCTGGAAGTGCGCGGCGTGATGGTGCTGATGCGCAGCAACCTCGATGAGCTGCCCGCGCTGGTGGAGTTGCTGCATGCGCACCGGGTGCACGAGCTGCTGGTGCAGCGGCTGTCCAGCGACCTGGAGCATGAGGCGCTGCCGCCGCGCTACATCCCCATCCGCGACTACAGCCGAGACGCTGAACTGCGCGCCGAAGACCTGCCGCATGCCGCCGCGGTGTTCGAGCAGGCGGCGCAGCGTGCGCGCCAGCTGGGCCTGCAGCTCAACCTGCCGGCGCTGCGGCCCGCGCCCGCCGAGGCCGCGCGCGCGCCAGGCCCGCGCTGCAGCTGGCCGTGGGAGGGGCTGTACTTCACCGCCGCCGGCGAACTGCTGCCCTGCTGCATGGCCGCCACCGCAGACCGCGCCAGCTTCGGCCGCGTGTTCGAGGCCGATGCGGCGTCAGCCCATGTGCACCTGGACGCCGCGTGGAACGGCAACACCGCCCAGCGTTTCCGCAAGGGCTTGACCGACGACCGGCCGCCTTCGCTGTGCCAGTCGTGCGCGCTGTACCACGGCACGTTCTAGGCGGGCGCCGGGCGATTGCACCGGCACCCGCGCCAGCGGCGCTTCAGCGCTGAGCCTGCGCGCGACGGCGTCGAGCCGCCAGGCCCACGCCGGCCAGGCCGGCGAGCATCAGCGCATAGGTCTCGGGCTCGGGCACCGCGGCCACGTTCAGTGCCGTGTCCAGGTGGATCTTGATGAACTCGGTGCTGTCCGGGCCCAGCAGCGTGCGGCCGCCGTTGCCGGGGTAGTTGTTGTCGTTGATCACCAGCAGCGTGTTCGCGTCCAGGATCAGCACGTCCTCGATGGTCACGAACGGAAAGTCGAAGGTGGTCTTGCCGTCGCGGTTGAGGTCGTTGGGGTCGGCGATGTTCAGCAGGTCCACCACCAGCGTCTTTTCGGCAAAGCCGTCGGCGTCCACCTTGTTCAGGTCGATCTTGTAGATGCGCTTGAACATGTCGGCCGCGTTCGGGCTGGTGCCCTGGATGCCATTGCGCTCGATGACCAGGAACTCATGGTCGTTGATCGCCGTCATGTCGCCGATGTTGGTGCCCGCCGGGTCCAGCCGGTAGCCGAAGGTCTTGCCGGTGTAGCTTTCGCTGTCGATGCTGAACTCGTTGATGATCAGCCGCTTCTGGTTCGGGTCCTGGATGATCGGGCCTTCCAGCAGCGTGTACAGCTTGTCGCCGTTGGGGTTGATGGCCATGCCCTCGAAGCCGTTGGAGCCGCGCAGGTTGTTGCCGTTGGGGCCCAGGTACGGGTTCTGCGGCGACTGCACCAGCGGGTTGCTGCCGATGCCCAGCGAGTTGGGCAGCGCCACTTCCTGCTTCAGCACCTTGCCGGTGGCGTCGGTCTTGATGAGGAAGGGACCGAACTCTTCACCGAACCACAGGTTGCCGTTCTTGTCGCGGCGCACCGACTCGATGTCCAGGTCGCCGCCGGTCAGCAGGCGGCCGTTGCGGATGCTGCTGTCCACCGCGATGCTGCCGTTGCCGGTGCCGCCCGAATACGGGTAGTAGGCGCCCGAGGCCACCAGCGAGAAGCCCAGCTTGTGGTCCGGGTCGCGCAGCGTGATGTAGGTGCTGGTGTCGAAGCTGTTGCGCACCGCGCCGCTGGTGTAGTCCACCGCCTTGACCACGCCGCTGCCGCCGGTGGCGGTGCGGAAATCGGGCGCCACCGCGTACATGCGCAGCAGGTAGTCCACCGAGTTGGCCTTGTTGCCGAAGCCGTTGTCCGGCATCACGTAGTAGCTGCCGGCCACCGGGCCTTGCAGCACGGCCGAGAAGCCCTGCACCGACTGCTTGTCGATGTACGGCGGCACCACGCCGTTGGCGGGGCTCTGGAACTGGCCCGAGGTGGGGCCGGGCGCGAAGGTGTCGGCCGCCAGCTCGGCAAAGCCGACCAGGGTGTTGGCCGCCTGGGCGGGCGCGGCGGCCAGCGTCATCAACGCCAGTGCGGCGGCCAGCGCGGCGGGCCGGCGCGCCAGTTGGGGGTACTTCATGTGCATTCCTCCGTGGATGTTGTCGGCCCCCGGGGGGGCTGGCCCGGTGTTCGGGGCGTCGCACATTCTTCGCGCGGGGTATGACAGGGCCGCGACGGCGGGCCCAGCGCCAGGCCGGCGTGCGGAACGCCGGTTGCCGTAGCAGCGTGCCGCGCATGTCGCGCGGTTCACCCCTCCCGGAGCAACCAGCATGGCCACCGCAAAAAAAGCTGCAGCGAAGAAGTCCACCCGATCGCGTTCCACCAGCGCCAGCAAGTCCCACGGACCTGACGCCATCAAGCTGCTCACCGCAGACCACCGCGAGGTCAAGGCGCTTTTCCAGCAGTACCAGGAGATGGTCGACCATGAGGCGGAAGACCAGGAGAAGCAGGAGATCGCCGACCAGATCTGCCTGATGCTGACGGTGCATGCGCAGATCGAGGAAGAGCTGTTTTACCCGGCCGCCAAGGAAGCCATCAAGGAGCCCGACCTGGTCAACGAGGCCAACGTCGAGCATGCCTCGGCCAAGGACCTGATTGCTCAAATCCAGGAATCCGATCCTTCCGACGAGATGTACGACGCCAAGGTCAAGGTCCTGGGCGAGTACATCGACCATCACGTCAAGGAAGAAGAAGGCGAGCTCTTCCCGCAGGTGCGCAAGGCGCGCCTCGACATGACGGCGCTGGCCGAGCAGTTGCAGGAGCGCAAGCAGGCGCTGATGACCGAGATGGGCCTGGGCATGGACGAGGAGGCCGAGGCCGAGTGACGCGCCACGGCCCCGGGCGGGGTGGGCCGCCCGTGCCCCTAGTTTGACGTGCGGCAAGCACGGCACCCACCCGGGCAGGTCACACTGCGCGCCGTGTTCTGCTTCCTGGCGGCTTCATGCAGTTGAGCAGTTCGATGCTGGCACGTGGCCTCAGCTTCCGGGTCAGGACGGGGCTTGCCTTTGCACTGCTCGCCCTCGTGGCGTTCACTGCGGTGGGCGTCGTCTCCGGCCAGCGTGTGCGCGACGAGATCACGCAGCATTCGGGCGCCAGCTTGCAGCACATGGCAAGCCGGCTGGCCGAGGCCATCGACGCCGGCCTGTTCGAGCGCTTCCGCGAGATCAGGAACCTGGCGGCCCTGCAGTCGTTGATCGGTGCGCAGGTGGACCCGCAGGACTGGCGCGCCCTGGCCGAACGGCTGCAGACCACGCTGCCCTATTACTCCTGGATCGGTGTCACCGACCTCGAAGGGCGTGTGGTGGCCGCAACCGGCGGCGTGCTGCAGGGCCGCGACGTGTCCGCCCGTCCCTGGTTTGCCCAGGGTCTGCGCGGTACCTACGTGGGCGACGTGCACGACGCCGTGCTGCTGGCCAGCCTGCTGCCCCGCGGCGCCGACCCGGAACCCCTGCGCCTGGTGGACTTCGCGGCGCCGGTGCAGCTGGCAGGCCGCACGACCGGCGTGCTGGGCGCCCATCTGGACATGCGCTGGGCCGAGGCCTTGCGCCGGGCCGCACTGTCCACCAGCAAAGTGGGCGCTGACGTGGAGGTCCTGGTGCTCAACCGCAGCGGGACCGTGTTGCTCGGCCCTTCTGCACCCCGCCCGCCGGAAACCCACGGCGAATCCCTGGGCCGATGGGCCGGTGCTGCGCCAGGCCTGCAAGGCTGGAGCGACGGCGCAGACTACCTCACTGCCGTGACCGCCACCCGCGGCCAGGCCGACTATCCAGGGCTGGGCTGGGTGGTGGTGGTGCGGCAATCCGCGCGCACCGCGTTGCAACCCGCCGTCGCGCTGCAGACGCGCATCTGGCTGTACGGCATGGCGGGCGCGCTGATGTTCGGCGTCGCCGGATGGTGGCTGGCGGGCTGGCTGACATCTCCGCTGCGCGCCGTGGCCCTGCAAGCCGCGCAGCTGGTGTCGCCGGCCGAGTCATCGAGCGCGGCCCCTGCGCCTCGGTTCTACCGGTTCAACGAGGTGGCGCAGCTGGCCACGTCGCTCTCGGCGCTCGTTCAGCAACTGCGCGAGCGCGAGCACGCGCTGCTCGAACTCACCGGGCAGCTGGAGGCCAAGGTGCAGGATAGAACGGCATCGCTTGATCAGGCAAATGCCGACCTGCGCAGCTTTGGCCGAAGCGTGGCGCACGATGTGCGGGGACCGATCGCGGCGATGGCGCAGATGCTGGAGGTCGTGCTTGGCAGTGACCGCCACCCGCTGCAATCACCGACGCGCCAGGTGCTCGACGCCCTTCAGTCGGAGTGTGGGCGCCTCACGCAGCTGGTGGACGAGCTGATGCTGCTCTCGCGCGTGGAAGACCAGCCACTGCGCGTGGCACCGGTGTGCATGCAGACCTTGGTGGAAGCCGTGCTGGCGGGCTTGCAGGACGGCCGAACGGTGGTGGAACAACCCATGTCCTGGCCCACGGTGCAGGGCGACCCAGCCTTGTTGCGCCAGGTGTGGCAGAACCTCTTGTCCAACGCCTTCAAATTCAGCTCACACAGCCACCCACCGAGGATCCAGCTGAAATGCCAACGAGAAGGGCATGATTGGATTTTTTCCGTCACGGACAACGGCACTGGTTTCGACATGGCCCAGGCCACTGACCTGTTCCAGGCCTTCAGTCGGCTGCCATCCGCCAACGGCTACCAGGGCACTGGCGTCGGCTTGTCCATCGTGCAGCGCATCCTCGCACGACATCAAGGCCGTATCTGGGCCCAAGCCATTCCTGGCCAAGGCGCCACCTTTCATTTCAGCCTGCCTGCAGCCTGATATTCACTGCAATTTCGATCCCCCAAAGGCAAAACCCCCGACCAACGTGGAGTTGATCGGGGGTCTGCGCGGGTAAATAGCCTGACGATGTCCTACTTTCACACGGGAATCCGCACTATCATCGGCGCTGAGGCGTTTC
>NZ_CAXFDV010000039.1:0-6013 GCF_964001545.1 uncultured Aquincola sp. | reverse complement strand
GGGCAAGGAAACAACGCCGCGCCTCAAGGGAGGCCGCATGCAAGGCATGGCTGCGATGCGCGAAGCGCGAGCCGCAACGCACAGCGCCAGCGGTGGCCCTTTGCGCAGGGCCGTGCGGGCGGGCCCGGGGGCGCATCTGGAGCGCCGAGCAGCGCAGGGCGGGTGGCCCGCGCGCGCAGCGCGCCTCGTGATCTGACTCGCAGGCGGGTGTCTGAGCGGAGGGGGCGCAGCACCCGCAGCGAGTTACGCGGCGGGGGCCACTCGACCGAGCAGCGCAGGGCAGTCCGCGCTTTGCGCGGACCGCGAAAGCTAAGCCCCCGGGCCCGCCCGCACGGCCCGGAGCAAACCAGCCAACCACCGCGCAGGGTGTTGAGGATCAGGACCTGCGCAAACCGCCAATCAATGCGAAAGGGTGTTTCCCACCCTTCCCAAGCTCACTCGCCGAGGTAGGCCGCCCGCACCTTCGGATCGTTCAGCAGCACCTTGGCGTCGCCGCTCATCGTCACTTCGCCGGAGTCCATCACGTAGCCGCGATTGGCCAGCGACAGGGCGCGGCTGGCGTTCTGCTCGACCAGCAGGATGGTGACGCCTTGCTTGTGGATGGTGTCCACCACCTCGAAGATCTTGTCGACCATGATGGGCGACAGGCCCATCGAGGGTTCATCGAGCAGCAGCACCTTGGGCTTGGCCATCAGCGCGCGGCCCATGGCCAGCATCTGCTGCTCGCCGCCCGACATGGTGCCGGCCAGCTGGTTGCGGCGTTCCTTCAGCCGCGGAAAGATGGCGAACACCTTGTCGATGTCGGCCTCGATCTCGCGGTCGTTGCGGATGAAGGCGCCCATCTGCAGGTTCTCGGTGATGGTCATGCGCGTGAACGTGCCACGGCCTTCGGGCACCATCACCAGGCCCTGCTTGACCAGGTCCCACGGGCCCTGGCCCTGGATCGACTTGCCCAGGTAGAGGATGTCGCCCGCGCCCACCGGCTGGATGCCGGTGACCGCCTTCAGCGTGGTGGTCTTGCCGGCGCCGTTGGCGCCGATCAGGCTCACCAGCTCGCCTTCGGCCACTTCAAAGTTCACACCCTTGACGGCCTGGATGCCGCCATAGGCCACCTTCAGCCCCTTGACCTGGAGCAGCGTTGTCTTCGTCATCGTGGGCTCCGTGTCAGTGGGCGGCATGTCCGGCGCCGAGGTAAGCCTCGATCACCTTCTCGTTCTTCTGCACCTCGGCCGGCGTGCCTTCGGCAATCTGCTTGCCGTAGTCGAGCACCGTCAGCCGGTCGCACAGGCCCATCACCAGCTTCACGTCGTGCTCGATCAGCAGGATGGTGCGGCCGTCTTCACGGATCTGGTTGATCAGCTCGCGCAGCGTGACCTTCTCGGTCGCGTTCATGCCGGCGGCCGGCTCGTCCAGTGCAATCAGCTTGGGATCGGTGGCCAGCGCGCGCGCGATCTCCAGACGGCGCTGGTCGCCATAGCTCAGCGTGCGGGCCTTGTAGTCGGCGTAGCGGCCCACGCCCACATAGTCCAGCAGCTCGCGCGCACGGTCGGTGATCTCGCGCTCTTCCTGCTTGAAGCTGCCGGTGCGGAAGATGGCGCCGCCCAGGCCGGACTTGGTGCGCACATGGCGGCCCACCATCACGTTCTCCAGCGCCGTCATCTCGGCGAAGAGGCGGATGTTCTGGAAGGTGCGTGCAATGCCGGCCTTGGCCACTTCATGCACGGCGGTGGGCTGGTAGGTGGCGCCGCCCAGCTTGAACGTGCCCGAGTCGGGCGTATACAGCCCGGTGAGCACGTTGAAGAAGGTGGTCTTGCCGGCGCCGTTGGGGCCGATCAGGCCATACACCTGGCCCGGCTGGATGGTGATGCCCACGTCCGACAGCGCCTGCAGGCCGCCGAAGCGCTTGGACACACCGCTGACTTCGAGTACGGGGTTGCTCATGGTGGTGTTGTCCTTGTCCTCAGGCCTTGACGGGGTTGGGGGCTGCCTTGCCGTGTTCCGGCGAGGGCCACAGGCCGCGGGGACGAACCAGCATGATGATGATCATGGCCGAGGCGATGAGCAGCTGGCGCAGGATGGCCGCGTCGAGCCGGCCCCCGGTCATCTGCTGCAGCGGACCGGCCACGTAGCGCAGCACTTCGGGCAGCGCGGCCAGCATCACCGCACCCAGGATCACGCCCGGCAGGTGGCCCAGGCCACCCAGCACGATCATGGCCACGATCATCACGCTTTCCATCAGGCTGAACGACTCGGGCGAGACGAAGCCCTGGAAGGCCGCGAACATCGAGCCCGAGACGCCGCCGAAGCTGGCGCCCATGGCAAAGGCCAGCAGCTTCATGTTGCGGGTGTTGATGCCCATGGCCTTGGCGGCGATCTCGTCTTCACGGATGGCCATCCAGGCGCGGCCGATGCGCGAGGTCTCGAGCCGGTGGCAGATGATGACGCTGAACACCACCAGCAGCAGGAACAGGTAGTAGTACAGCGTGACCGACGGGATGGTGAAGTCGCCGATCTGCAGCGACTTGCCGAAGTCGAAGCCGAAGATGCGCATCGAATCGATGCGGTCCAGGCCGCGCGGGCCGTTGGTGATGTTGACCGGGTGCTCCATGTTGTTCATGAAGACGCGGATGATTTCACCGAAGCCCAGCGTGACGATGGCCAGGTAGTCGCCGCGCAGCTTGAGCACCGGCGTGCCCAGCAAAATGCCTGCGATGGCCGCCAGCAGCGCCGCCAGGGGCACCACCAGCCAGATCGGCGTGTGCAGGCCATTGGGGAACATCGCCTGGAAACCCTCGAAGGTTTCGGACAGGTGAGGCGACGCCAGCAGCGCGAACATGTACGCGCCCACGGCATAGAAGGCGACGAAGCCCAGGTCGAGCAGGCCGGCATAGCCCACCACGATGTTCAGGCCCAGGGCCAGCAGCACGTACAGCAGGGCCGAAGCCATGATGCGCACCCAGCCGGCGCCGAACTGGCCCGCGAAGATCGGCAGCGCGATGAGCACCGCAGCGGCGATCAGGAAGAGGACGAACTTGTTCTTCATGTGTGTGTCCCCGCGTCAGGCACGGTCGGCCACGCGCTCGCCCAGCAGGCCCGAGGGGCGCAGCGTGAGCACGAGGATCAGGGCGATGAAGGCGAAGATGTCGGCGTAGTGGCTGCCCAGCACGCCGCCGGTCAGGTCGCCCAGGTAGCCGGCGCCGATGGCCTCGATCAGGCCCAGCAGAATGCCGCCCACCATGGCGCCCGTGAGGTTGCCGATGCCGCCCATGACGGCCGCGGTGAAGGCCTTGAGGCCGGGCAGAAAGCCCATCGAGTGCTGCACCGTGCCGTAGTTGAGCGCCCACATCAGGCCGGCGATGGCGGCCAGCGCCGCGCCGATGATGAAGGTGGCCGAGATCACCATGTCGGGCCGCACGCCCATCAGCGAGGCGACGCGCGGGTTCTCGGCGGTGGCGCGCATGGCGCGGCCGAGCTTGGTCTTGTTCACCAGCCACAGCAGGGCCAGCAGGATGATGCCGGTGGTGACCAGGATCAGGATCTGGGTGACGCTGATGACGGCGCCGCCGAGGTCGATCGGGTCGGTGGGCAGCAGCAGCGGGAAGGGCTTGGGGTTGGGCTTCCAGATGATCATGGCCAGGGTCTGCAGCAGCAGGCTCATACCCATGGCGGTGATCAGCGGGGCCAGGCGCGGCGCGTTGCGCAGTGGCCGGTAGGCGAGTTTTTCGATCGTGAAGTTGAGGGCGGCGCAGACCGCGATGGCGCAAGGCAGCGCGATCAGCAGCAGCACCCAGCCCGGCAGGCCGCTGTCGGCCAGGGCGGTGACCACCGTCCAGCTGGTGAGCGCACCCACCATCAATACTTCCCCGTGCGCGAAATTGATCAGGTTGATGATGCCGTAGACCATCGTGTAGCCCAGTGCCACCAGCGCGTACATGCTGCCGAGCACCAGACCATTGATGATCTGTTGAAAGAAGATATCCATTGGGAAAGTAGCCTCCGGTAGGTCCCGTGCCGCGCCTCCTCATGGGAAGGCGCTGCTCTTGTTCAGGCGTAGCAAGAATTCGGCCGTGTGTGCCGTACTACGCCTTGCACCACTCGTCTGTCACGCTGGCGGCGCGGATTGTAGGTGCGCGTTTTTGGGGCGCGGCGGGTAGTAACCCGTCTGCACAGCGCGTGGACAGCATGGCCTCATGCCGAGGAAGCACGCGGCCTTGCGCGACCTTCATTCATCAGGCTGGCTGGCTCGCGCTTCGTCGTTCAGCCGCCGCAGCTCGGCCAGGCGTTCGCCGATGCGCAGCTCCAGCCCGCGCGGCACCGGCTGGTAGAAGCCGGGGGGCGCCATGCCCTCGGGCAGGTAGCTCTCACCGGCCGCGAAGCCGCCGGCTTCGTTGTGGGCGTAGCGGTAGTCGCGGCCGTAATCCAGTTCCTTCATCAGCTGGGTGGGCGCGTTGCGCAGGTGCAGCGGCACCGGGCGCGTACCGTCGCGCTTGACGAAGGCGCGGGCGGCGTTCCAGGCGCTGTACACCGCGTTGGATTTGGGCGCCATCGCGAGGTAGACGATGCACTGCGCGATGGTCAGCTCGCCTTCGGGCGAGCCCAGCCGCTCATAGGTTTCGGCGGCGTCCAGCGCCAGCCGCAGCGCACGCGGATCGGCCAAGCCGATGTCCTCGCTGGCCATGCGCACCACCCGCCGGATGACGTAACGCGGATCCACGCCGCCATCGAGCATGCGGGCCAGCCAGTACAGCGCGGCATCGGGGTCGGAGCCGCGCACCGACTTGTGCAGCGCCGAGATGGTGTCGTAGAACTGCTCGCCGCCCTTGTCGTAGCGGCGCAGCTGCTCGCCCAGCGACTTTTCCAGCGCGGCTTCGTCCAGCTCGGCCACCGGGCCGGCCAGGCTCACCAGGTTGTCGTAGGCATTGAGCAGCCGGCGGGCATCGCCATCGGCATAGCCCACCAGGCGATCACGCGCAGCATCGCTCATCGGCGGCGCCTGCAGCTCGTGCCGCGCGCGCTCGATCAACGCGGCCATGTCCTCGGCGTCCAGCGCCTTGAGCACATGCACCGTGGCGCGCGACAGCAGCGCCGAGTTGACCTCGAAGCTTGGGTTCTCGGTCGTCGCGCCGATGAAGGTGAAAAGCCCCGCCTCCACATGCGGCAGGAAGGCGTCCTGCTGGCCCTTGTTGAAGCGGTGCACTTCATCGACGAACACCACGCTGGCGCGGCCCTGGCCACGGGCCACCTGGGCGCGGTCCACCGCTTCGCGGATGTCCTTGACGCCGCCCAGCACCGCAGACAGCACGATGAACTGGGCATCGAAGGCGCCGGCCATCAGGCGCGCCAGCGTGGTCTTGCCCACGCCCGGCGGACCCCACAGGATCATCGAATGCAGGCGCCCGGTCTCGAAGGCGGTGCGCAGCGGCTTGCCGGGGCCCAGCAGGTGGCGCTGGCCGATCACCTCGTCCAGCGTGCGCGGGCGCAGGCGCTCGGCCAGCGGCACGGGGCCGGCGGGTGCGGCGCCCTTGCGGGCCTTGGCCGGCGCGCCGGCGGGCGGTGGCGGCGCGGGCAGGTCGTCGAACAGCGACTCGGTCATTGCATGGATTGTGGCGGCCTTTCACCGCGCTATTCGGCCCTTCGCCCGCGGCGTGCAGGGCCACACTGGCTGCGTCATCGCCAGTGAGGTTGTCCATGAGCGTCACCACCCCCGACGAATCCCAAGCCGTTGCCGCGGTCGAGGCCGCAGGCGCTCCCCGCGAGGTGCTGTCCTTCAAGCTGGGCGCGGAGGAGTACGGCATCGACATCCTCAAGGTGCAGGAAATCCGCGGCTACGAGCCGCCGACCCGCATCGCGCATGCGCCGCACTTCTTCAAGGGCGTGGTCAACCTCCGCGGCGTGATCGTGCCCATCATCGATCTGCGCGCCCTCTTCGGACTGGAGAACGCCGAGATCAACGAATTCACCGTCGTCATCATCCTGAACATCGCCAACCGCACGGTGGGCATCGTGGTGGATG
>NZ_CAXFDV010000038.1:0-3066 GCF_964001545.1 uncultured Aquincola sp. | reverse complement strand
ACCGGGCGCCAGGCCAGGCAGTGCCGGGTGCCGTCCAGCGGCCACAGCCAGGCGTTGCAAAAGCCGCTGTCGACCAGCCCGTCCAGCACCGGATGCGAGGCGGTGCACAGCGCCAGGTACAACGCCACCAGCCCAAGGGGCCGCAGCGCCCGGCGCCCGGCCAGGCACGCGCCCAGGGCGCCCATCAACAGCGCGAAGCCCAGCGAATGGGTGAAGCCGCGGTGGCCATAGGTGCCGTCCAGGCTGTCCAGGCCCAGCAGCGGCACCAGTACATCGGCATCGGGCAGCACGCCGCACACCGCGCCCGCCAGGGCCAGGCGCCAGCCGATGCGCTGCGGCCCGATGGCCGCGGCCAGCGCGAGCGCGGGTGCGAAATGCAGGTAGGTGGCCATAGGGACTCAGGGGCTCAGGCGCTGTGCGGTTCCACGCCGGGGCTGGCCGGTACCGGCTCAGGGCGCATCACGCTGTACCAGTCGAGCCGACGGGTGGCCACCATGATGGCGGCAAGCACCCCGAACAGCAGCAGCGAGCCCATCATCAGCGCGTTGTCTTCCGACACCAGGATGCCGTAGAGCACCCCGTACAGCGCGACCAGCAGCCCGCTCATGCCCAGGCCCGCGCCCCAGCCGCCCAGCACATGGCGCAGGTAATGGCCCAGCAGCGCGATGCAGCCGGTGCTGGCCAGGCCATAGGCGAGCACGAAGTCCATGTGTTCTGCCAGCGACAGCAGCAGCAGGAAGAACAGCACCAGTGCGGCGCCGATCATCAGGTACTGCATCGGATGGATGCGCCAGCGGCGCACCATCTCCAGCACGAAGAAGGCGGCGAAGGTGAGCACGATGAACATGCCGGCGTACTTGGTGGCACGCTCGGTCAGGCGGTAGACGTCAACCGGGTCGTTCAGCGACACCGAAAACTGCTCGACCGTGTGCGAGGGCGGGCTGTCGCCGCGAGGGTCCTCCAGGAACTGCGATTGCGCCCGGCTGGAGAGCGACGAGACCCGCCAGGTGGCCTCGAAGCCGCTGGCGGTGACGCTGCGGGTGCGCGGCAGGAAATCGCCGCCGAAGCTGGGGTGCGGCCAGGACGAGGTCAGCGTGACGCTGCTGTCGTCGGCCAGCGGCACCCAGCCGATGCCGCCGGTGCCGGCCAGCTCGAAGTCCAGCGCCACTTCCAGCTCGGCACCCGGCTTGAGCAGGCCCGGGTCCACCCGCGCTGCCAGCGGCAGCGGGCTGCTGGCCGGCGCCTGCTCCACGGCCAGCGCACTGCCGGCCAGGCGCATCTGCGGCGCCGCCAGCAGGCCGCGTGTGTCGCTCACGCCCATCAGCAGCAGCGGCTGGCCCAGGGTGATGCGGCCGCCGGGTTGGCGGGGCATGACCTCTTCCCACACGAAGCGGCCAGTGTTGGCGTGCTGGCTGGTGTAGACCGTCACCGGGAAGATGCCCCGCCAGCGGGTTTCGGTGGCCAGGCGGCTGCGCGTGTCCAGCGTCTTCGGGAACTGCACGGACACCCGCTCTTCCGACACCAGCTCTTCGCGCGTGGCGCCCGCCTTGCCCTCCACCTTGACCTTGCGCACAAAGGTTTCGGTGTAGGGCAGCCAGAGCACCGGGCCGGTCAGGGTCTGCGGGCCGGCATGGGCACGGGCCACCTCCGCCGCGGCCTGCTGCCGGTAGGCGCTGCGCTCGGCAATCACCTGGCGCACCAGCGCCAGGGGAATGGCCAGCAGGGCCATCAGCAATCCGATGAGCAGCAGCTTGCTCAGCAAAGGGTATTTGTTCATTCCTCGTTCCGTCTCAGGTTGACGAAACGATTCTTCAAAACCCCTGCGAAGCGGCCGCGCAGGCCGTGTGCAGCGAATGTGAAATGGCGGCGGTGCCGCCGCCGCGTTGCGGGGCTCAGTCCCGCCGGGCCGCCCCAAGGGACTGAGATCCCCCTCGGGGGGGCGCGAGCGCAGCGAGCTTGGGGGCAGGCATCAGGCCGGCAGCCGCCACATGACGCGGCAGCCGCGCGGCGCCTCCACGTTCTCGATACGCAACTCACCCCCGTGCAGGCCGCTCACCTCCTGCACGAAGCACAGGCCCAGGCCGGTGCTCTTGTCGCGCCCCGGGCCGCGCGGCAGCGAATAAAAGCGCTCGAAGATGCGGTCCAGCGCATAGTCGGGCACGCCCGGGCCCTGGTCGCGCAGGGTCCACACCAGCTGGGCCCCTTCATGCAGCAGGCCCAGCGTCAGCAGGCCGCCCGTGGGCGAAAAGTCGATCGCGTTGTCGAGCAGGTTGTGCAGGGCCTGGCGCAGCAGGAAGCGGTTGCCGCGCAGGCTGTGGCCGCTGCCGAGCTGATCGGCCACCTGCAGGCCCTGCAGGCGCAGCCGCGGCTCCAGCGCCTGCAGCACCTCGCGCGTCAGCGCCGCCAGGTCCACGCTGTCCACGTCGCGCAGCTGGCGCATCTGCTCCACGTCGGCCAGGCCCAGCAGCTGGTCGATCAGCTGTTGCAGCCGTTCGGTCTGGCGTTCGATGTTGCCGGCAAAACGCTGGCGGTCGGCCTCGGGCATCGGCGACTGCAACAGCTCGGCCGCACCGCGGATGGCCGCCAGCGGGCTCTTGAGCTCATGCGTCAGCGTGTGCACGTAGCGCTCGACATAGGCCTTGTCTTCGAGCTTCAGGCGCATGCGTTCCACCGCCTGCGCCAGGTCGCTGAACTCGGTGTTGCCCGACAGGCGCCCCATGCGCGGCAGCTCGGCACGCTCGCCCTGCGCCACCGCATGCGCATAGCCACGCAGCCGCGACAGTGAGCTGACCATCCACCAGGTGAACAGCAGGCCGATGGCCAGCGAAATGCCCAGCAGCCCCCACGACCAGGCCAGGATGCGGTTGCGGCTGCGCTGGATGTAAGGCTCCAGCGTGGCATTGGGCCGCGACACGGTGAGCACGCCGATGATGCGGTCGCCATCGCGCACCGGCGCGGCCACGTGCATCACCGTGCTGTCGGGCTGGCCGGGGCTTTCGGCGCTGGAGCGGGCGCCGTACTGGCCACGCAAGGTCTTGTACACGTCGTTCCAGCGCGAATGGTCTT
>NZ_CAXFDV010000037.1:0-8330 GCF_964001545.1 uncultured Aquincola sp. | reverse complement strand
TCTCGGCCCACATCGCGCGTGAACTGGGCGGCAGCCTGGCCGGCCACAACCGGCCCGAGGGCGGCGCGGCCTTCGTGCTGATGCTGCCGCTGCGGCCCAGCCACACGGCATGATGGGCCTGCACCCCGGGAGCCTTGCGATGACCGACACCGCCATCCGCGTGATCTTCGTCGAGGACGACGAAGACGTGCGCATCGGCTGCCGCCAGGCGCTGGAGCTGGCCGGCTTCGAGGTCGAGGCCTTTGCCAGCGTGGAGGCGGCGCGCCCGCGCGTGCAGGCCGGTCAGCCGCTGCTGGTGCTGTGCGACGTGCGGCTGCCTGGCACCAGCGGCCTGGACTGGCAGCGCGAGCTGCAGGCGCTGGACGCCGAGCTGCCGGTGATCCTGATCACCGGCCATGGCGACATCGCGATGGCGGTGCAGGCGATGCAGGAGGGCACCTACGACTTCATCGGCAAGCCGTTTGCGTCCGACCATCTGGTGTCGGTGGTGCGCCGCGCGGCCGACAAGCGCCGGCTGGCGCTGCAGGTGAGGGCGCTGCGCGAGCAGCTGGAGCAGCGCCAGGGCATCGAGGCCACGCTGCTGGGCCGATCGCCCGCGATGGAGCGGCTGCGCCAGCGGGTGCTGGCGCTGGCCGCCACCTCGGCCGACGTGGTGATCTACGGCGAAACCGGCACCGGCAAGGAGCTGGTGGCCCGCTGCCTGCACGACCATGGCCCGCGCCGCAAGGCGAATTTCGTGGCGCTCAACTGCGGCGGCCTGCCCGAGAACCTGGCCGAGACCGAGCTGTTCGGCCACGAGGCCGGCGCCTTCACCGGCGCGCAGCGGGTGCGGGTGGGCAAGTTCGAGCATGCGCACGGCGGCACGCTGTTCCTCGACGAGATCGAGAGCATGCCGATGTCGGTGCAGGTCAAGCTGCTGCGCGCGCTGCAGGAGCGCAGCATCGAGCGCATCGGCTCCAACAAGCCCATCGCGGTGGATTGCCGCGTGGTGGCCGCCAGCAAGGAAGACCTGAAGCTGATGGCCGAGCAGCAGCGCTTTCGGGCCGACCTGTACTACCGCATCGGCGTGGCCTTCATCGAGTTGCCGCCGCTGCGTGAGCGGCGCGAAGACATCCCGCTGCTGTTCGAGCACTTCTCACTCGCCGCGCAGCAGCGCTTCCAGCGCGCGGCGCCGCCGCTGACCCCCGCGCAGGCCGCCACGCTGATGTCGCATGCCTGGCCCGGCAATGTGCGCGAACTGCGCAACGTGGCCGAGCGCCACGTGCTGGGCCTGGCCGGCGACGACCTGCCCGGCAGCGAAGGCGCGCCGCCGGCCGCCAGCGGCGCCACGCTGGCCACGCAGCTGGAGCATGTGGAGCGCACCTTGATCGCCGATGCGCTGCGCCGCCAGCGCGGCGACGTGGTGGCCACCGCGCAGGCGCTGGGCATCGGCAAGCAGACGCTGTACGACAAGCTCAAGCGGCTGGGGCTGCGGGCGGAAGAGTTCCGCTAGCCCGGACGGCCGGGCTGGCCGTCGCCCGGTGGCCCGGGTGGCCGGGCCGCTGGCATCACGCCCGGGAAAAAGGCTTTGCAAAACAAGCACTTGCCGCAAGCATGCGGCGCTTGCGTCTTGGTCCCTGGATTGCTATCTCACAGGCTGTACTTCCGCCTTCATTCCAAGGAGACAAGCCATGCATCCCCAGGCCACCAAGAAGCCGCTCTACCGATCGCTGTACTTCCAGGTCATCGTCGCCATCGTCATCGGCGTGGTGCTCGGCCACTTCTGGCCCGAGACCGGCGCGGCCATGAAGCCACTGGGTGACGGCTTCATCAAGCTGATCAAGATGATCATCGCCCCGATCATCTTCTGCACCGTGGTGGTGGGCATCGCCGGCATGGAAGACATGAAGAAGGTCGGCAAGACCGGCGGCCTGGCGCTGCTGTACTTCGAGATCGTCAGCTCGCTGGCGCTGGTGGTGGGCCTGATCATCGTCAACGTGGTCAAGCCCGGCGCGGGCATGAACGTGGACGTGAGCGCGCTCGACACCAAGGGCATCGCGGCCTACACCGGCCCGGGCAAGATGCAGGGCACGGTCGACTTCCTGCTCAACGTCATTCCCACCACCTTCGTGGATGCGTTCGCCAAGGGCGAGATCCTGCAGGTGCTGCTGATCGCGGTGATGTTCGGCTTTGCGCTGCACAAGTTCGGCGGCCGCGGCACGCTGGTGTTCGACTTCATCGAGAAGTTCTCGCACGTGCTGTTCGGCATCGTCGGCATGATCATGAAGGTGGCGCCCATCGGTGCCTTCGGCGCCATGGCCTTCACCATCGGCAAGTACGGCATCGGCTCGCTGGTGTCGCTGGGCCAGCTGATGGCCACTTTCTACGCCACCTGCCTGATCTTCATCTTCGTGGTGCTGGGCGCCATCGCCCGCTTCCACGGCTTCTCGGTCTGGAAGCTGATCAAGTACATCAAGGAAGAGCTGCTGATCGTGCTGGGCACCTCGTCCAGCGAATCGGTGCTGCCGCGCATGATGGCCAAGCTGGAGAACCTAGGCGCGCGCAAGTCGGTGGTCGGCCTGGTCATTCCCACCGGCTACTCGTTCAACCTGGACGGCACTTCCATCTACCTGACGATGGCGGCCGTGTTCATCGCCCAGGCCACCAACACCGACATGACGCTGACCCAGCAGATCACGCTGCTGGCGGTGCTGCTGCTCACCAGCAAGGGCGCGGCCGGCGTCACCGGCTCGGGCTTCATCGTGCTGGCGGCCACACTGTCGGCGGTGGGCCATGTGCCGGTGGCCGGCCTGGCGCTGATCCTGGGCATCGACCGCTTCATGAGCGAAGCGCGCGCGCTGACCAACCTGGTGGGCAACGGCGTGGCCACGCTGGTGGTGGCCAAGTGGACCGGCGACCTGGATGTGCAGCGCATGCAGGCCCACCTGAACGGCGAAACCGTGGCCGAGGCGCAAGAGCCTGAAGCGGTGCTGGACCAGTCCGAAGCGCGCATGCCGGCGCGCTGAGCTGCTGAACGCCGCTGCGGCCATTCCGCGGCGGAATAGCTCTTATCGCCAGCTTGCCGTTCCCCGCGGCGGCGCGGGCCGGAATCATCGCCTCCAGGCAACCAGGAGACGATGCAATGGCCAAGATGAAAGCCGCGATGGCGGCGGTGCTGGTGATGGAGAAGGAAGGCATCTCGCAGGCCTTCGGCGTGCCGGGCGCGGCGATCAACCCGCTGTACGCCTGCCTGCGTGAGCGGGGCTCCATCGCCCATGTGCTGGCGCGCCACGTGGAGGGCGCCTCCCACATGGCCGAGGGCTATACCCGCGCCCGCGCCGGCAACATCGGCGTGTGCATCGGTACTTCGGGCCCGGCGGGCACCGACATGATCACCGGGCTGTATTCGGCCCAGGCCGACAGCATTCCCATCCTGTGCATCACCGGCCAGGCGCCGCGGGCGCGGCTCTACAAGGAAGACTTCCAGGCCGTCGACATCGAGTCGATCAGCAAGCCGGTGACCAAGTGGAGCGTGACGGTGCGCGAGCCGGCCCAGGTGCCGCGCGCCTTCCAGCAGGCCTTCCATCTGATGCGCTCGGGCCGGCCCGGGCCGGTGCTGATCGACCTGCCGTTCGACGTGCAGATGGCCGAGATCGAGTTCGACATCGACACCTACGAGCCGCTGCCGGTGTACAAGCCTGCGGCCAGCCGCAAGCAGGTGGAAAAGGCGATGGCGATGATGCAGGCGGCCGAGCGGCCGCTGATCGTGGCCGGCGGCGGCATCATCAATGCCGATGCGTCCGAGCTGCTGGTGCAGCTGGCCGAGATCACCGGCGTGCCGGTGATCCCGACGCTGATGGGCTGGGGCACCATCCCCGACGACCACCCGCTGATGGCCGGCATGTGCGGCCTGCAAACCAGCCACCGCTACGGCAATGCCACGCTGCTGGCCAGCGACTTCGTGCTAGGCATCGGCAACCGCTGGGCCAATCGCCACACCGGCAGCACCGAGGTGTACACCCGCGGCCGCACCTTCGTGCATGTGGACATCGAGCCCACGCAGATCGGCCGCGTGTTCATGCCCGACCTGGGCATCGTCTCCGACGCCAAGGCGGCGCTGCAGCTGTTCGTGGACGTGGCGCGCGAGATGCAGGCCGCCGGCACGCTGAAGAACCGCAGCGCCTGGGCCGCGGAATGCCGCGAGCGCAAGCGCACGCTGCTGCGCAAGACCAACTTCGACACCGTGCCGATGAAGCCGCAGCGGGTGTACCAGTGCATGAACAACAACTTCGGCCATGACACCACCTACGTGTCCACCATCGGCCTCAGCCAGATCGCCGGCGCGCAATTCCTGCATGTGTACGGGCCGCGGCAGTGGATCAACTGTGGCCAGGCCGGCCCGCTGGGCTGGACCATTCCGGCCGCGCTGGGCGTGCGGGCGGCCGACCCCACGCGCCGCATCGTCGCGCTGTCGGGCGACTACGACTTCCAGTTCATGATCGAGGAGCTGGCCGTGGGCGCGCAGTTCAAGCTGCCCTACATCCACATGGTGGTGAACAACAGCTACCTGGGGCTGATCCGCCAGGCGCAGCGTGGCTTCAGCATGGACTACTGCGTGCAGCTGGGCTTCGAGAACATCAACACGCCCGAGCTGCAGGGCTATGGCGTCGACCACAAGGCGGTGGTCGAAGGCCTGGGCTGCAAGGCCATCCGCGTGCACCGGCAGGAAGAGATCCAACCCGCCATCCAGCAGGCCGAGCGCTGGATGGCCGAGTTCCAGGTGCCGGTGGTCATCGAGGTGATGCTGGAGCGGGTGACCAACATCGCGATGGGCACCGAGATCGACGCGGTCAACGAGTTCGAGGAGCTGGCGCTGACGCCGGAAGACGCACCCACCGCCGTGGGCCTGCTCGACTGACCCGACCCACTTGTCTAGACAAGGAGCGCTGCATGCCCCAGTTCGCCGCCAACCTCACGATGCTGTTCACCGAGCGGCCCTTCCTCGACCGCTTCGAGGCCGCCGCCAAGGCCGGCTTCAGCGCGGTGGAGTTCCTGTTTCCTTATGCCTTCGAGACGGCCGAGATCCGCCGCCGCCTGGACGCCAACGGCCTGCAGCTGGTGCTGCACAACCTGCCGGCCGGCGACTGGGACGCCGGTGAGCGCGGCATCGCCTGCCATCCCGGCCGCGAGGCCGAATTCCGCGACGGCGTGATGCGTGCCATCGACGTGGGCACCGAGCTGGGCACGCCGCGCCTGAACTGCCTGGTGGGCAAGGCACCCGCCGGTGTGGATGTGGCCACCCAGCGCCGCACGCTGGTGGACAACCTGCGCTTTGCCGCGGCCGAGCTGAACAAGGCGGGGTTGAAGCTGCTCGTGGAGCCGATCAACCGCTTCGACATCCCCGGCTTCTGGCTGCAGCGCACCGACGATGCGGTGGCCCTGCTGGACGAAGTGGCCGCGGCCAATGCCTATGTGCAGTACGACATCTACCACGCGCAGCGCACCGAGGGCGAGATCGCCGCGACGCTTTCTCGGCACCTGACCCGCATCGACCACATCCAGCTGGCCGACAACCCGGGCCGGAACGAGCCCGGCACCGGTGAGCTGAACTGGGAGTTCCTCTTCCGCCACATCGACGGCCTGGGTTATGCCGGCCACATCGGCTGCGAATACAAGCCGCTGACCACCACCGAAGCCGGCCTGGGCTGGCGCCAGCGCTTTGGCCAGTGAACCGCTGGCACATCACACGGAGACACGCATGAAATTGGGATTCATCGGCCTGGGCATCATGGGCGCGCCCATGGCAGGCCACCTGCTGGCCGCCGACCACACGGTGTTTGTGCACACCCGCGGCGAGGTGCCGGCTGCGCTGCTGCAGGCCGGCGCGGTGGCCTGCGCCAACGCCACCGAAGTGGCGCAGCAGGCCGACATCGTCTTTTTGATGGTGCCCGACACGCCGGACGTGGAGAAGGTGCTGTTCGGCGAGAACGGCGTCGCGGCCGGCTTGTCGAAGGGGAAGACCGTCGTCGACATGAGCAGCATCTCGCCCATCGAGACCAAGGCCTTCGCCCGGCGCATCAATGACCTGGGCTGCGACTACCTGGACGCGCCGGTCTCGGGCGGCGAAGTGGGCGCCAAGGCCGCCAGCCTGACCATCATGGTCGGCGGCGATCCGGCGGTGTTCGAGAAGGTCAAGCCCCTCTTCGAGCTGATGGGCAAGAACATCACGCTGGTGGGCGGCAACGGCGACGGCCAGACCACCAAGGTGGCCAACCAGATCATCGTGGCGCTGAACATCGCGGCGGTGGGCGAGGCGCTGCTGTTCGCCAGCAAGGCCGGCGCCGACCCGGCCAAGGTGCGCCAGGCCCTGATGGGCGGCTTCGCGGCCAGCCGCATCCTGGAGGTGCATGGCGAGCGCATGGTCAAGCGCACCTTCAGCCCCGGGTTCCGCATCGGCCTGCACCAGAAGGACCTGAACCTGGCGCTGCAAGGCGCCAAGGCCATCGGCGTGGCGCTGCCGCAGACCGCCGGCGCCGCCCAGCTGATGCAGGTGGCCGCGGCCCAAGGCTGGGACCAGCTGGATCACTCGGCGCTGGTCAAGGCGCTGGAAGTGATGGCCAACCACCAGGTCAGCCCCGACATCGGCTGAGGCCGATGCCCGCAGGCTGTCCCCCACCCGTCGCCTGCGGGTCCTACGCACCCGGCCTGCCGCAGCGGGCCGTCAGAATCCGCGCATGAGCACCACCCCACGCCCCCAGCAAGATCCCCGTGGCTTTTTGCGCGCGCTGTACGACGCGGCCGTGCAGCGGGCCCTGCCGATGCACACCACGCAGGCCTTTCTGCCGCCGCCGCCCAAGGGCCGCACGGTGGTCATTGGCGCGGGCAAGGCGGGCGGGGCGATGGCCCAGGCGGTGGATGCGCTGTGGCCGGCCGACGCGCCGCTGTCGGGCCTGGTGGTCACCCGCTACGACCATGTGCCGCCGGCCTACAAGGCCCGGCCCGGCCGCATCGAGGTGGTGGAAGCCGCGCACCCGGTGCCCGACGAAGCCGGCCGCCGCGCCGCCGGCCGCATCTACGAGCTGGCCCAGGGCCTGACCGCCGACGATCTGGTGCTGTGCCTGATCTCGGGCGGCGGCTCGGCGCTGCTGTCCATGCCGGCCGAAGGCATCACGCTGGAAGAAAAGCAGGCCATCAACAAGGCGCTGCTCAAGAGCGGCGCCGCCATCGACGAGATGAACTGCGTGCGCAAGCACCTGTCGGCCATCAAGGGCGGCCGGCTGGCCGCGCTGTGCGCGCCGGCCCAGGTGGTCACGCTGCTGATCAGCGACGTGCCGGGCGATGAGCCGGCCGTCATCGCCAGCGGGCCCACGGTGCCCGACCCCAGCACCTGCGCCGATGCGCTGGCCATCCTGCAGCGCTACGGCATCGAGGTGCCGGCCGCCGCCCGTGCCGCGCTGGAAAGCGGCGCCGCCGAAACGCCCAAGCCCGGCGACCCGCGCTTTGCCGGCCACCAGGTGCACATGATCGCCACGCCGCAGCAAAGCCTGGAGGCAGCGGCCGCGCTGGCGCGCGAAGCGGGCATCGAGGCGCACGTCCTCAGCGACGAGATCGAGGGCGAATCGCGCGAGGTGGGCAAGGTGCATGCGGCGCTGGCCCGCGCGGTGGCGCGCCACGGCCAGCCCTTTGCCAGGCCCTGCGTCATCCTGTCGGGCGGCGAGACCACGGTGACCGTCAAGGCCAAGGGCGGCCGCGGCGGCCGGGCCACCGAGTTCCTGCTGGGCTGCGCCATCGCGCTGCAGGGCCAGCCGGGCGTGTGGGTGCTGGCGGCCGACACCGACGGCATCGACGGCGTGGAAGACAACGCCGGCGCCATCGTGAGCCCCGACACCCTGGCCCGCGCCACGGCCCAGGGCCTCAAGGCAGCCGAGGTGCTGGACCGCAACGACGCCTACAACTTCTTCGCGCCGCTGGGCGACCTGGTGGTGCCGGGGCCCACCTTCACCAACGTCAACGACTTTCGGGCGTTGCTGGTGCTGTAGGGCGGCCCGGCGGCTGGAGTGTTCTCAGCCACCGGCGGTGCTGACCCACCAGGTGGTGCCACCCGGGTTGCGCACGCCGCCGCGCCGGTCGCCGTCGTCCTGCGTGGCGGGCGGCTGCACCGGCTGGCCACCGGCCGCCAGGGCGGCTGCGTAAGCGGCATCCACGTCGGGGACGTACAGGTGCACGTGGGCGTCCACCGCGGGCCAGCCCGGCATCGCGTCGGCCAACATCACCACACCGTCGTCGATGCGCACCTCCGCATGGCGCAGGCGGCCCTGCTCGCCGTCGATCTGCCGCAGCGGCTGGCCGCC
>NZ_CAXFDV010000036.1:0-13895 GCF_964001545.1 uncultured Aquincola sp. | reverse complement strand
GGGCGAGAAGCGCCAGTCGGTGGTGAAGCTGATCAGCATGAACTTGGCCTGCGCCGCCGCAAAGGCGCGGGTGAGGTCGCCGCCGTGCTCGCGCGCGGGGTCGAAGTAGTCCAGCGCCCGGGTGATCAGCAAGTAGGTGTTGGCGTCGAAGTACTCGCTGAACTTCTCGCCCTGGTAGCGCAGGTAGCTCTCGATCTGGAACTCGATGTCCTGCGTGCTGTAGCCCAGCTCGGCGGCACGCAGGCTGCGGCCGAACTTGGCCTCCATCGAGTCGTCGGACAGGTAGGTGATGTGGCCGATCATGCGTGCCACCCGCAGCCCGCGCGCCGGCACCACGCCATGGGCGTAGAAGTGCCCGCCGTGGAAGTCGGGGTCGGTGACGATGGCGCGGCGCGCCACCTCGTTGAAGGCGATGTTCTGCGCCGACAGGTTGGGCGCGGTGGCCACGGCCACGCAGTGCCGCAGCCGCATGGGGTGGCGCAGCGACCAGCTCAGCGCCTGCATGCCGCCCAGGCTGCCGCCCAGCACCGCCGCCAGCTGGCTGATGCCCAGCTGGTCGAGCACGCGGGCCTGGGCGTCCACCCAGTCTTCCACCGTCATCACCGGGAAGTCGGCGCCGTAGGGCCGGCCGCCGGCGGCGGGGTCGGGGTTGGCATGCATGGGCCCGGTGGAGCCAAAGCACGAGCCCGGGTTGTTGATGCCGATGACGAAGAAGCGGTCGGTGTCCAGCGGTTTGCCGGGACCCACCAGGTTGTCCCACCAGCCTTCGCTGCGGTCCTGGCCTTCATAGGTGCCCGCCACGTGGTGCGAGGCATTGAGTGCATGGCACACCAGCACGGCATTGCTGCGGTCGGCGTTCAGCCTGCCGTAGGTCTCGTAGACCAGGGTGTAGTCGGCCAGCCGGGCGCCGCTTTTCAGCGGCAGCGGCTGGGCAAAGTGCATGCGCTGCGGTGTGACGTGTCCTAGGGATGCCATCAACAAGAAACCCGGTGCCGCCAAAGATGCGGACACCGGGCCGGGCATCCCTCTTTAGCAGTATTTGTTGAGCGCCCGCAATCTGAGAAGCAAATCGGCGCTGGGGTGGGGAGTGTACTTGCCCCCAAGCTCGCTTCGCTCGCGTCCCCCCAGGGGGGAGCGTTCAGCCTTGGGGCGGCCCGGCGGCTGAACATCTAGCGGCCGGCGCCGGGTGCGCCAGTCAGCCGTCCTGGCGGATGCGCTCGATCAGCTGGGCCAGCACCGCCTCTGCCTGATCGTTCTCCACCTGGCAGGTGCCGGCCGCGTGGTGGCCGCCGCCGCCGTATTCGAGCATCAGCGCGCCCACGTCGGTCTTGCTGCTGCGGTCGAGGATGCTCTTGCCGGTGGCAAACACCGTGTTGCGCTGCTGCACGCCCCACATCACGTGGATGGAGATGTTGGTCTGCGGGAACAGCGCGTAGATCATGAAGCGGTTGGCCGCGAAGATGGTCTCTTCGTGCCGCAGGTCCAGCACCACCAGGTTGCCGTGCACGGTGGCGCAGCGGGTGATCTGCTCCTTGGCGCGCTCGGCATGCTCGAAGTACAGGTCCACCCGTTCCTTCACGTCGGGCAGGCCCAGGATGTCCTGGATGCCATGGTCGCGGCAGTAGGCGATCAGGTCCATCATCAGCGCATAGTTGCTGATGCGGAAGTTGCGGAAGCGGCCCAGCCCGGTGCGCGCGTCCATCAGGTAGTTCAGCAGCACCCAGCCGCTGGGGTTCAGGATCTCGTCGCGGCTGAACTGCGCGGCGTCGGCCTTGTCCACCGCGGCCATCATGTCGGGCGCGATGGTCGGAAAGCGCGCCGCGCCGCCGAAGTGCTCATACACCACGCGCGCGGCCGAAGGCGCCTTGGCATCGATCACGTGGTTGGGCCGCTCGCCGGTGTTGCGCAGGGTTTCCGACGCATGATGGTCGAAGGCCATGTACACGCCGGGCACGTAGGGCAGGTTGGTGGTGATGTCCCGCGCCGTCACCTCCACCTTGCCGTCCTGCATGTCCTTGGGATGCACGAACTTGATCTCGTCGATCATCTTCAGTTCGTTCAGCAGCACGGCACACACCAGGCCGTCGAAGTCGCTGCGGGTGATGAGGCGGTAGGTCGGAGCGGTCATGGGCGGTCGTTCTCGCTTTGGCTTGAAGGGCGTGGCGGGATTTCGGCAGCGGGGGCGGGGACTAAAGTCCGGCGGCTGTCGAATTCCTTTACACGCGCCGCGGAGGCAGCGCCTGAAAATCGGCTAAGTGATTGATTTCATTGAGGCATATTGGGGTGGCACGGTGTCTGCTTTAAAGGCTCGCAACAGCATTCACCGACGGGAGTCACACATGTTCAAGACCAAGCTCATCGCTGGCGCCGTTCTCGCCGCCCTGCTGGGTACCGCCCACGCTGGCGCCACCTTCAAGGTGGAAGAAAGCGCGATCACCGGCACCCCGCAAAACGAAGTCGTCGCCGACAAGATCACGCTGCGCTACGAAGCGCAGATCAACCAGACGCAAGCCAACCCCGCTGCGCAAACTGTCTTCAACGAGTCCGGCTTCTTCAACGCCACCGGCTTCTCGCTGGGCAGCTCCTCGCAGTCGACCTTCCTGAACGGCCCGGGCACCTCCGGCTACCGCATCTACGGCCTGTTCACCGTGGCTGGCAGCATCTCGTTCGTGGGCACCACCGCCCTGGCCGACTTCCTGACCGGCAGCGTGCAGTTCTTCGCCGACGTGAACTCCAACACCGGCAAGACCCTGAACGGCAGCAACGGCCTGGGCGCCACCACGCTGACCAACAACGCCGACGACATCCTGCTGGGCAGCAGCAACGTCGTGCTGGCCGGCAGCCAAGCCAATGTGCCCCTGGTCGGCAACCAAGCCGCCAGCGGCGGTTCGTTCGTCATCAACTACGGCGCCCTGGACCTGACGGCCACCGGTTCCGCCTTCTTCTTCGACCCGCAGCCGTTCTACCTGCGCATCGAAGTGTCGGGCGAAAACGAGAGCTTCAACCCCGCCCTGACCCCGGGCAACTACAGCGGCGTGGCCGTGGGCGACGCTTCGGCCGAGTTCAACAACAACGTGCCGGAACCCGCCTCGCTGGCGCTGGTCGGCGCCGCGCTGCTGGGCCTGGGCCTGGCTCGCCGCCGCAGCAACAAGGCCTGAGTCGCCTGAAACGCAGCACGCCCCGGGCGGGGCGTGCTTCACACGGGGTCCATCCTTCGCGGGGTGGGCCCCATTGTCATTGGGGCTTCGATCGCCCCTCAGCGCATCAACCGCCCGCCACGCGCGGGCGGATGAAACGCAGCAGCAGCCGCTGCACGACGTTGGCGTTGCCACCCGGCCGCCAGGTGCGGCGCAGCTTCTGCTCGTACGCGTCGAACTGCAGCGCCCAGGGCGCAGGGCTCAGCTTGCCGCGCCCCAGCAGCACCTTCAGCACCGCCGTGCCCATCACGCCCGCGCACAGGTCGCAGGACATGGGCGTGCTCGGGCCGCGCCGCTCCTTGAAGTTCACCGCGTCCGGCGCCACCAGGTAGTGGCGGTTCATCGCCGAGGGCGACAGGCCGGCGATGAAGCGGGCGTACTGCTCTTCCACCGGCTGGCCTTCGACGCGGAAGTACTCCTCGAAGCTCATGCGCCCGGGCTGGAAGTACAGCAGCGACACGCCCATGCCCAGCGGCGCCGCCGTCAGCGCCGGAATGCCCTGCGCGTACGACTGCGCGAACAGCAGGCGCCGCGCCTCGATGGCGAAGAAGTCGATGCCGTCCACGTACACGTCGACGCCTTGCAGGAAGGCCCCGACATTCCCGGCCGTCACCCCGTCGCCGAACACCTCCACCTCCGCCTCGGGATTGATGTCGCGCACCATGCGCGCAATCACTTCGGCCTTCGGCTGGTCCAGCGTGCTCATGAAGGCGCCGGCCTGGCGGTTGAAGTTGTGCACCTCGAAGCGGTCGAAGTCGGCGATGTGAAAGCGGGTGACACCCAGGCGGGCCAGGGTGATCGCATGGGCGCCGCCCACGCCGCCCAGGCCGGCGATGGCCACCCGGGCGGTGGCCAGGCGGCGTTGTTCTTCGGGCGTCACCCAGCCGATGTTGCGCGAGAAGGCACGGCCGTAGTCAAAGCGGTTGTCGTTGTGCAAGGCGGGTCTCCTGTTCCCCGATGACGAGGTCCGTCGACTTGTCCTTCGGAGCCCGTGGCCCTGGCTCCATGGCCCGTCCGGCTGACGCAGGGTCCCACCGTGACGGATTCCTCACTACAGTTGACTCAACAGCTTCTGCACTTCGGGCTGGGCCGGGAACTTGTCTCCCAACGCGGCCAAGGTCTGCAACTCGGTTCGTGCCTGCGCGGACTTGCCAGCCTGCAGGTAGATGCGGGCCAGCGTCATGCGGCCGTTCGGCTCGTCGGGCGCCAGTTCCAGCACCCGCTTCTGCACCTTGACGGCCTCGTCGAACTGCTTGTCCTGCGCCAGGGCCAGGGCCAGCGTGTCCAGGAGCGCGGGCACGTCGGGTTGCAGTTCGGTGGCACGGCGCGCCGGCACCAGCGCGCCCTTGTCCCCCAGGCGCACCATGGCCCAGGCCATGTTGTTGAGTGCGGGCACGTAGTCGGGATGATGCTGCAGCACCGCCTGGAACTGTGCCACCGCCCGGGCGAAATCACCGCCCATCATCGCCTGCTCACCCAGGTAGTAGCGCAGGTCCCGCTCTTGCGGATGGGCCGCCACCCACGCGGCAGCCACCTTTTCAGCCTCGGGCTGGCGGTCGGCCCGCATCAGCGCGCGGTGCAGGCGGATGGCTGCTTCCGGCTGCGGGAAGCGGGCATACAGCGCCTTGTAGCGATCCACCGCGGCGTTGCCGCCCTTGCTCGCGTCGACATCGGCTTCCCACAGAAAGCCGGTGAGTTCCTGCGGCCGGGCCTTCTGCACGGCGCGGGCGATGGCCAGCGCGTCCTGGGTCCGGTTTTCACTGAGGGCGATGCGCAGCAGCGCCTGCTGAGCCGGCACCAGGTCCGGCGCAATCGCCACCGCGCGCTGCAGGTGGGCCTTGGCAGCGGCGGTGTTCTTGGCGGCCAGCTCGAGGTCGGCCAGCCGCGCATACGGCAGGCTCGATTGCGGCGCCAGCGCCACCAGCTTGTTGAAGGTGGACACGGCCTGCTGAGTATCGCCGGTGGCCGTCTGCGCCCGGCCCAGCGCGTCCAGCAGCTCGATGCTTTCCGGCTGTGCCACCAGCGCCGCCTGGGCTGCTTCCAGCGCCTGCGGCGCCTGGCGGTGAGCCAGCAGATGCTCCACCAGCGCCAGCCGCGGCTGCACGTCGCTGGGGTTGCCGGCCACGGCCTCGCGCAGCAAGGCCTCGATCTTCTCGGGCGGTGCCATCTGGCGCGTCTGCAGCGCGGCCAGACCCAGCAAGGCCTGCAGGTTGCGCTTGTCGGTGGCCAGCACCTTTTCCAGCCGCTGGCGGGCGGCGTCCACCTGCTTGTCGCGCAGGTCCAGTTCCACCAGCCGGGTGACGGCGGGCATGTACACCGGATCGAGGCCGAGCGCCTTCTCGAACGAAGCACGCGCGCCGGCCACGTCGTTCTGCCGCAGCTGCACGCCGCCCCGCAGCTGCGGTGCCAGCGGATTGCGGGGCTGTTTGGCTTCCAGCCGGTCGATCGCTTCCAGCGCGCGCGGCAGCTCGCCGCGGCGGACGTAGTAGCTGATGACCACCATGTCGGTCTGCGAGCCGGTCTTGTCGTCGGCGGCGATGGACTTGAGCTCGTTCAGCGCGGCCTCGCTTTGCGTGCGCTGCAGCTGCAGCGCGGCCAGCGCCGTGCGGCTGCGCGGCTGGTCGGGCGCCACGGCCACGGCCTTGCGGAACAGCTGCTCCGCCTTGTCGACCTCATTGCCCAGCAGACTGGCTTCGCCGGCAATCAGCAGGGCATCGGCGTCCGGGCGCGCGCCTTCCAGCATCGGGGACAGCGTGCTCAGCGCCTTGGCCGGCTGGCCCGAGCGCACATAGGTCTGCGCCAGCAGGCGCCGTGCGACCGGCAGCTCCGGCGAGATCTGCAATGCCTTGGTCAGCGTGCGCTCGGCCACCAGCAGGCGGCCGCGCTTGAGCTCCAGCCCGCCGGCGACCTGCAGCGACAGCGCATGGTTGGGGGCCGCCTTGAGCACCTGCTGGATCAGTTCGTAGGCGCGGCTGTCGTCGCCCCGCGTGATCGCCGCCTGCGCCTCGAAAAACAGACTCTGCTGCTGCTGGCCAGGCAGCCGGCGCAGCTTGTCGATTTCGCTGGCCGCAGCCGTCTCGCCCAGCTCGAACATCAAGGAAATCTTGGCGATGCGTGCCGGCCCGTGCGTGGGCTGCAGCTCCAGCGCGGTGTTGTACGCAGCCAGGGCATCGCTGCGCTTGCCGTCCAGCTGCAGCAGGTTGCCGCGGGTGAAGAAGGCGTCGGCGTCCTTCGGGTGGGCAGCCACCACACGGTCCACCATGGCCAGCGCCTCGGCCCGCTGGCCGGCCGTGCCCATCATGCGGGCCTTGAGCAGCAGCGCCGGCGGATGCTCGGGCACCGCCTGCAGCGCCTCGGCCAGCGCCTTGTCGGCCTGTGCGGGCGATTTTTCGGCCAGATAAGCCAGCGCCAGCGAGGTCTTGAGGCTGGCGGTGGCTTCGGGGTTATCGAAGCGGGTGTTGGCGTAGTCACGCACCACGACCTGCGACTGACCCTGCGCCGCCAGCGCGCGGGCCAGCGCCGGCACGGCCTTGTCGGCGGCATAGCCGTACTCCACCGCACGCCGCAACTCCAGGGCGGCATCGCCGGGGTTGCCACTGCGCAGCAGGGCTTCGCCCAGCAGGTAGCGGGCCTCGGCCAGCTTCAGGTCCTTCTGCAGCGCATTCTTGAGCTGGATGATGGCCGCCGCGTTGTCGCCCTTGTCCAGGTAGGTGCGGGCAGAAGCCAGCAGCTGTTCAGTGCTCTGACCACCGCAGCCAGCAGCCACCAGGGCTGGAACGAGAACCGCGATACGGAGCAGACGATGCAGGTGCTGGGCCAAGACAACCACCATGGGAGAGTGCAGGAGATCCATGCCGTCCCAAGACGGCGCGGCCTCGGCAGATGGTACACAACCGGGTTTTCAGGCCGGCAGCCCTGCCCGCTCAGCCAGCCTGCACCGGCGTATACCCCACCTCCTCGATCGCCGCCTTCAGCGCCGCCGCATCCGCCGCAGCGGGCTGCACCTGCACGCGGTGGCTGGGCAGGTCGATCTGTACCTGGGCGCCGGGGTCCGCCTCTTGCACGGCCTGGGTGATGGCGCGCACGCAGTGGCCGCAGCTCATGTCGTTGACTTCGAAGGTGATCATCGGGGGTCTGGATGAGTGGAACGATGCAGGCAGTGTGAAGCTTGCCATCGTGTCAGGGTCAAGGCCCTGAGGCCGGTGCGGGCGGGCTTGACCTTGCCATGATGGCAAGCTTGAGACTGGCGTCGAGCCCGTCGTCGTTCCGGGTCGCCAGGCCATCACCATGTCTTCGTCCACCGCTGCCACCCCGCCCCTCCAGCTGCAAATCGGCGGCATGACCTGCGCCGCCTGCGTGATGCGGGTGGAAAAGGCGCTGAAGAAGGTGCCGGGCGTGGCCGAAGCGTCCGTCAACATCGCCACCGAGCGGGCCACCGTTCATGGGGGCGCCGACGTGGTGGCGCAGGCGCTGCAGGCAGCAGCCGTGGCGGCCGTCGAGAAGGCCGGCTATGAAGCCACCCCGGTGCGCGAGGACGACGACGAGGCACCCGCCGGACCGGTGCCTGCCGGCGGCCTGCCCAGCTGGTGGCCGGTGGCGCTGGCGGTGCTGCTCACCCTGCCGCTGCTGCTGCCCATGCTGCTGTCGCCCCTGGGCGTCGACGCGATGCTGCCCGGCCTGTGGCAGCTGGCGCTGGCCACGCCGGTGCAGTTCGTGCTGGGCGCGCGCTTCTACCGCGCGGGCTTCAAGGCGGCGTTGGCGGGCAGCGGCAACATGGACCTGCTGGTGGCGCTGGGCACCTCGGCGGCCTACGGGCTGTCGGTGTATCTGCTGCTGGCGGCCGGCGCGGCGCACGGCGGCCATGGCGCCATGCCGCACCTGTACTTCGAGGCCTCGGCCACCGTCATCACCCTGGTGCTGCTGGGCAAGTGGCTGGAGCAGCGCGCCAAGCGGCAGACCACCGAGGCCATTCGGGCGCTGCATGCGCTGCGCCCGGCCACCGCCCGCGTGCGCCGCCACGGCGTGGAAGCCGAGTTGCCGGTGCGCCAGGTGCGGGTGGGCGATCTGGTGGTGCTGCGGCCCGGCGAGCGGGTGCCGGTGGATGGCGTGATCGTCGAAGGCCGCAGCCACCTGGACGAATCCATGCTCACCGGCGAAAGCCGGCCCGTGGCCCGCGGCGAAGGCGGGCCGGTGACCGGCGGCGCCGTCAACGGCGAAGGGGCGCTGCTGCTGCGCACCACCGCAGTGGGCGCCGAGACCACGCTGGCCCGCATCATCCGGCTGGTGGAATCGGCGCAGGCCGCCAAGGCGCCCATCCAGCGCACGGTGGACCGGGTGAGCGCGGTGTTCGTGCCGGTGGTGCTGGGGCTGGCGCTGCTCACCTTCGGCGGCTGGCTGCTGGCCGGCAGCGGCTGGGAAGCGGCGCTGATCAACGCGGTGGCGGTGCTGGTGATTGCCTGCCCCTGCGCGCTGGGCCTGGCCACGCCCACGGCCCTGATGGCGGGCACCGGCGTGGCGGCGCGCCACGGCATCCTGATCAAGGACGCACAGGCGCTGGAGGTGGCGCATGCGGTGGACACCGTGGCTTTCGACAAGACCGGCACGTTGACCGAAGGCAAGCCCGCGCTGGTGGCCCTGCAGCCGGCCGAGGGGCTGGACGAGGCCGAACTGCTGCGCCTGACCGCCGCGCTGCAACAGCACAGCGAGCACCCGCTGGCGCGGGCGGTGCTGCAGCCGGCCCAGGCGCAAGGCCTGCAAGCGCCCGGCGCGACAGACACCCAGGCGCTGCCGGGCCGCGGGCTGCAGGCCGTGGTGCAGGGCCGGCTGCTGCAGCTGGGCAGCGGCCGCCTGTTGGCCGAATCGGGCGCAGCCGCCGGCCCGCTGACGGCGGTGGCTTCACGGTGGCAGGCCGAGGGCCGCACCGTCTCGTGGCTGCTGGCGCCGGCCGCGGCTGAGGGCCCCGCCCGCGTGCTGGGCGTGCTGGCCTTCGGCGACGACATCAAGCCCGCCGCCGCAGCCGCGGTGCAGCGGCTGCGCGCCATGCGCATCCGCACCGTGATGCTGACCGGCGACAACGCCGGCAGCGCAAAGGCCGTGGCCGCGCAGCTGGGCATCGACGACGTGCGGGCCGAGGTGCTGCCGGCCGACAAGGCCGAGGCGGTGCAGGCCCTGCGCCAGGCCGGCCGCGTGGTGGCGATGGTGGGTGACGGCATCAACGATGCGCCGGCCCTGGCCGCGGCCGACGTGGGCATTGCGATGGCCACCGGCACCGACGTGGCGATGGAGACCGCCGGCATCACGCTGATGCGCGGCGACCCGGCGCGGGTGGCCGATGCCATCGACATCTCGCGCCGCACCTACGCCAAGATCCGGCAGAACCTGTTCTGGGCCTTCGCGTACAACGTGGTGGGCATTCCGCTGGCCGCGCTGGGCTGGCTCAACCCGGTGATCGCCGGCGCAGCAATGGCCTTCAGCAGCGTGAGCGTGGTGAGCAACGCGCTGTTGCTGCGCCGCTGGCGCCCGGCGCCTGAAGCAGGAGGTCGCACCCCATGAGCACCACAGCCGGCATGAACATCGGCCAGGCGGCACAGGCCAGCGGCGTCACGGCCAAGATGATCCGCCACTACGAGCAGATCGGCCTGCTGCCGGCGCCGCCGCGCACCGAGGCCGGCTACCGCCGCTACGGCGCGGCCGACGTGCACACGCTGCGCTTCATCCGCCATGCGCGCGATCTCGGCTTTCCGCTGGCGCAGATCGGCGAGCTGGTGGGCCTGTGGCACGACCGCGCCCGGCCCAGCCGGCAGGTCAAGGCGCTGGCGCAGGCCCACATGGCCGCGCTGGAAGCCAAGGCCCGCGAGCTGCTGGCGATGAAGACCACGCTGGAGCACCTGGTGCACTGCTGCCATGGCGACGACCGGCCCGACTGCCCGATCCTCGACACCCTGGCCGCGCCGCAGGACCTGCGCTGAATCGGTCTACGCGGGTTGGGTTGCGGTGCGCGAGGTGTGCACCAGCCACACCACCAGCGACAGCACCGGCATCGCCAGCCCCAGCAGGCAGGCGCCGGGCCAGCCGCCCACGCTGTACATCCAGGCACCCAGGCTGGAGCCCAGCGCGCCGCCCACGAAGAACATCGCGATGAACAGGCCATTGAGCCGGCCGCGCACCTGCGCGCCCAGCGCGAAGATGGCCCGCTGGCCCAGCAGCAGGCTGGCGGCTACGCCCATGTCCAGCACGATGGCCGAGGCCAGCAGCACCGCCACCTGCGTGCCCACGGCCGCGGTGCGCACCAGGCCGATGAGGAAGGCGGCGCCCATCATCAGCATCGCGATCGGCGTGGCGGTGCGCGCCAAGCCACGGTCGGCCAGCCGGCCCGTGATGGGCGCGGCGATAGCACCGGCCACGCCGGCCAGCGCGAACCAGGCGATCTGCGTCTGGCTGAAACCGATGGGCGCAGCCGCCAGGTGCAGCGGCACCACCGTCCAGAACAGGCTGAAGGCCGCGAAGCCGCACGCGTGGTAGAAGCCGCGCAGCCGCAGCACCGGCGTGGCCAGCCACAGCCGGCCCATCGACCGCAGCAGCTCGCCATAACCGGCCTGCCCGCCCGGCTGCCGGCGCGGCAGCAGCCTCCACAAGGCCAGCGCCATGCCCAGCGTGGCCACGGCCGACAGACCGAAGATGGCATGCCAGCCGAAGTGGTCGGCCACCAGGCTGGCCGCCGGCCGCGCCAGCATGATGCCCAGCAGCAGCCCGCTCATCACGTTGCCCACCACGCGGCCGCGTTGCGCCTCGGGCGACAGGTGGGCCGCGAACGGCACGATGACCTGCGCGGCCACCGCACCCAGGCCCACCACCACGCAGGCCGCCAGGAACAACGACGCCGAGGGCGCGACGGCCGCCACGGCCAGCGCCGCGGCGGTGACCACCAGGGAGGCCACGATCAGCCCCCGGTTCTCCACCCGGTCGGACAGCGGCACGATGAGCAGCAGCCCCGCGCCGTAAGCGCACTGGGTGGCGGTGACGATCAGCCCGGCCGCCGCACGCGACAGGCCCAGGCTGTCGGCGATCGGCCCCAGCAGCGGCTGCGCGTAGTACAGGTTGGCCACGATCAGGCCGCAGGCGGCGGCCATCAGGAACGAGAGCCACACCGGCATGCCGGTGGGAGGAGAAGCGGAAGAGGCGGAAGACATCAGCGCCTTGCGGTGCAAAGCGCGCCATCATGCCCAGCCACGGCTGCGCCCGCTCAGCCGGCGCGCAACGGCCCTACCGCTCGGCCCGGTTCAGGGCTGCCCGTTGCGCCCATGCAGCCGGAAGGCCGGCCGCTCGCTCAACCGCTGGTAATAGGCGGCCACGGCCGGCAGCTCGGGCCGCGCCATCGGCGTGGCATGCCAGCGGTGCACGGCCAGGCCCAGCACCACATCGGCCAGGGTGAAGGTGCCGCCCAACACATGGGCACCGCTGCGCGCCAGCTGGCGCTCCAGCACGCCCATCATCGCGTTCCACTGGGCCACGCTGGCCTCGATGGCGGTGGCATCGGTGTGCGCCGGGCTGCGCCGCACCAGGGCCATGAAGGCGTAGCGCCAGGCGTTGTTCAGGTCGCCCAGCTGCCAGTCCATCCACTGTTCCACCTTCGCGCGGGCGAAGGCGTCAGTGGGCAGCAGGTCGGTGCGGCCCTGGCGGCGCGCCAGGTAGCGGCAGATGGTGTTGGACTCCCACAGCACCACCTCGCCATCGACGATGACCGGCACCTGCGCGTTGGGGTTGAGGGCCTTGAAGGCCGGGTCGTCGGTGGCCTGGAAGCCGGCGCCCCATTGCTCCTGCTCGTACGGCAGGCCCAGTTCGGCGCAGGTCCACAGCACCTTGCGCACATTGATGGAGGGCGACTTGCCCAGGATCTTCAGCACTTCCACTCCTGTTCGACGGCTGGCGCACGATAACCGCCACCGCTGCCACCGCCTGCACCGCAAAGCCGCCGCTTATCGCGCGCACGCGGCCACGCGCCAGCGCCTACCATCGGCCCGCCTCAGCCCTGAACGAGTGAACGATGGCCCCAGCCTGGATCTCCGCGGTCAACCGCCATGCCCCGGTGCGCTACACCGCCCTCTTCACCTGTGCCGTGGCCGCCTTGCTCGGCACGCTGGCCTGGGTGGCCGCCGGCAGCGGCGGCTGGGTGGCGCTGCTGGGCTGGGCCGGTGTGCTGATCGGCCTGCACGACCTGCGGCAGCCGCAACACTCCATCCTGCGCAACTACCCCGTCATCGGGCACCTGCGCTTCCTGCTGGAATTCATCCGCCCCGAGATCCGCCAGTACTTCATCGAGAGCGACAACGAGGCCGCACCCTTCTCGCGACAGCAGCGCTCGCTGGTGTACCAGCGCGCCAAGGGTGAGCCTGACAACCGGCCCTTCGGCACGCAGATGGACGTCAAGCAGGTGGGCTACGAGTGGATCAACCACTCGATCGCGCCCTCGCAGATCGACAGCCACGACTTCCGCGTGACCATCGGCGCCAGCCGCGCGCAGCCCTACAGCGCCAGCGTGTTCAACATCTCGGCGATGAGCTTCGGCGCACTGTCGGCCAACGCCATCCTGGCGCTCAACGGCGGCGCCCAGCGGGGCCATTTCGCGCACGACACCGGCGAAGGCTCCATCAGCCGCTACCACCGCGAGCACGGCGGCGACCTGATCTGGGAGATCGGCTCGGGCTACTTCGGCTGCCGCAACGACGACGGTTCTTTCAACGAAGAACGCTTCATCGCCAACGCCACCGACCCGCAGGTCAAGATGATCGAGCTCAAGCTCAGCCAGGGCGCCAAGCCGGGCCATGGCGGCGTGCTGCCCGGCCCCAAGGTGACGGCGGAAATCGCCGCGGCGCGTGGCGTGCCGGTGGGGGTGTCGTGCATCAGCCCGGCGCGGCATGGCGCCTTCAACACGCCGGTGGAAATGCTGCACTTCATCGACCGGCTGCGCACGCTGTCGGGCGGCAAGCCCACCGGCTTCAAGCTGTGCATCGGTCACCCGTGGGAGTGGTTCGCCATCTGCAAGGCGATGCTGGCCACCGGCATCACGCCCGACTTCATCGTGGTGGATGGGGCCGAGGGCGGCACCGGGGCCGCGCCGCTGGAGTTCACCGACCACGTGGGCGCGCCGCTGCAGGAAGGCCTGCTGCTGGTGCACAACACGCTGGTGGGGCTGAACCTGCGTGAGCACATCAAGCTGGGTTGCGCCGGCAAGGTGATCAGCGCCTTCGACATCGCGCGGATGATGGCGCTGGGCGCCGACTGGTGCAATTCGGCGCGCGGCTTCATGTTCGCGCTGGGCTGCGTGCAGGCCCAGACCTGCCACACCGGCCTGTGCCCCACCGGCGTGACCACGCAGGACGCGGTGCGCCAGCAGGCGCTGGTGGTGCCCGACAAGACCGAGCGGGTCTACCGCTTCCACCACAACACGCTGGAAGCGCTGAAGGAACTGGTGCAGGCCGCCGGCCTGAAGCACCCCAACCACATCACCGCGGCGCACATCGTGCACCGGGTGTCGGACCATGAGGTGCGGCTGCTGATCAACCAGCTGAACTTCCTGCGGCCGGGCCAGCTGCTGGCCGCCGCCGAAGGCCGCGAGGACTGGCCGCATGCGGTGTACAGCCTCTACTGGAAGCTGGCGCAGGCCGACAGCTTCGAGCCGGTGACCGGCGAAGGCCCGGC
>NZ_CAXFDV010000035.1:0-5580 GCF_964001545.1 uncultured Aquincola sp. | reverse complement strand
GGCTTCGTGGGCCAGCGGCGTCCACGCGCTGATGGCGGCGATGACCGCCAGCAGCGCCCAGGTCAAGGCGATGCCGATCTGCCGCATGCGTTGCTGCAAGGGGCCTTCGGTCTTCATCACCAGCCAGGTGGCGCCCAGCAGCGCATAGGCCACCATCAGGCCCAGGCCGGTGAACAGCGCGAAGGGCGACACCCAGTCCAGCGGGCCGCCGGCAAACTCGCCATCGACCACCGGCACACCATCGAGAAAGGCACCCAGCGTGACGCCCTGGAAGAAGGTGGCCGCCACCGATCCGCCGATGAAGGCCTGGTCCCACAGCCGGCGCTTGCCGGCCCGCGCCTGCATGCGGAACTCGAAGGCCACGCCGCGGAACACCAGGCCGATGAGCATCAGCATCAAGGGCAGGTAGAACGCGCTGAGGATCACCGCGTAGGCCAGCGGAAAGGCCGCCAGCAGCCCGGCCCCGCCCAGCACCAGCCAGGTCTCGTTGCCGTCCCACACCGGGGCCACGGTGTTCATCATCACGTCGCGGTCGTCCTTCTCGTGGAAGAACGGAAACAGGATGCCGATGCCCAGGTCGAAGCCATCCATCACCACGTACATCATCACCCCGAAGAGGATGATGCCGGCCCACACCAGCGGCAGGTCCAGGTCGGCCATCATCGCGCGCCTCCACCCGCCGGTGCCTCGGGCGCGGCGCCATCGCCCTGTTCGTCCACGCCTTCAGGCGCGGCCGACAGCGGCCGCATCGGATGGCGGTCGCGGCCCGGCCCGCCTTCGGCCATGCCGGGCTCGCCAGCCTCGGGCCCCTTGCCGATGATGCGCAGCCCATAGGCCGTGCCGGCGCCGAACACCGCCAGGTACACCCCCACGAACAGCACCAGGGTAAAGCCCACCTCCGCCACGCCGTGCTGGGGCGACACGGCATCGGCCGTGCGCATCAGGCCATACACCACCCAGGGCTGGCGGCCGATCTCGGTGGTGAACCAGCCCGCCAGGATGGCCACCAGGCCCATCGGCGACATCAGCAGCGCAAAACGCAGGAACCAGCGCGTGGCATACACCCGGCCGCGCCGGCGCAGCAGCAGGCCGCACATGGCCAGCGCAATGGTCAGCAGGCCCAGGCCCACCATCAGCCGGAAGGTCCAGAACACCACGGTGGCGTTGGGCCGGTCTTCGGGTGCAAAGTCCTTCAAGGCCGGAATCTGGCCGCTCCAGCTGTGGGTCAGCAGCAGGCTGCCCACGCGCGGCAGTTCCACCGCAAAGCGCGTGGTTTCGGCCTGCATGTCGGGCCAGCCGAAGAGGATCAGCGGCACGCCTTCGCCTTCGGCCGTGCGCTCCCAGTGGCCTTCGATCGCGGCCAGCTTGGCGGGCTGGTGCTCCAGCGTGTTCAGGCCGTGCTGGTCGCCGATCACCGCCTGGATCGGCGCGGCCAGCAGCAGCATCCACAGCGCCATCGAGAACATGGTGCGCACGCGGCCGTCTTCGCGGCCGCGCAGCAGGTGCCAGGCGGCGGCACCGCCCACCAACAACGCGGTGGCGATGTAGGCCGCCACCACCATGTGCAGCAGCCGGTACGGAAAGCTGGGGTTGAAGATGACCTTGAGCCAATCCACCGGCACCACCCGGCCATCGACGACGGCATGGCCCTGCGGCGTGTGCATCCAGCTGTTGCTGGCCAGGATCCAGGTGGCCGACAGCAGCGTGCCCAGCGCCACCGCCACCGTGGCGGTGAAGTGCAGGCCCGGCCCCACGCGCTTGAGACCGAACAGCATCACGCCCAGGAAGCCCGCCTCCAGGAAGAAGGCGGTGAGCACCTCGTAGGCCAGCAGCGGCCCGGTGATGCTGCCCGCAAAGCGCGAGAAGGCGCTCCAGTTGGTGCCGAACTGATAGGCCATCACCAGCCCCGACACCACGCCCATGCCGAAGGCCACCGCAAACACCTTGAGCCAGAACTGGTACAGGTCCAGGTACACCCGGCGGCCGGTGCGCAGCCACAGCGCTTCCAGCACCGCCAGGTAGCTGGCCAGGCCGATGGTCAGCGCCGGAAAGACGATGTGGAACGAGATGGTGAAGCCGAACTGGATGCGGGCCAGCAGCAGCGCGGTCATGGGCGCTTCCTTCTCAGGGGCTGTCAGCTGGCGGCTGCGGCGCGCAGCCGGCGCGCGATGCCCTGCGTGGCATCGCCCGGCAGCAGCCGCTGCGGCACCTGGGTGAACGACCAGCCGCTGCTGGTGGCATGGATCACCCACACCAGGTCGTAGCGGTGGTCGGGCCAGCGCAGCGGCGCTTCTTCGCGGCCCAGCAGCGCATTGGCCAGCGCGGGCAATTGCTCATGCCGCCAGCTCACCACCACCGGGCCCGACAGCAGCCGCAGCACCTGGGCCATGTGGGCCACCGGTTCGCTGGTGCTGAAGCGCTCGTCCACCTGAAGGCCCAGTTCTTCGGCCAAGGGCTCCACGGTCAGCCGCGGGCGCGGGCTGGGGTGCTCTTCGTTGGGCGCCGCTGCGAATACATGGCCCGGCTGCTCGATGTGCCGGCGCACCGCGCCCGCGTCGATGGGCGCGAAGAAGCGCACCAGCGCACCCGCACGCTGCCAGCCGCGTGGGCTGAGGTTGCGGTCGGCCTCGTCGTCCGGCTTCTCGGCATGGCGGATCAGCATGATGTGGGTCATGGCGCTACCGGCTCCATCACAGTTTGGGGCGCGGCGCCCTGCGGCACCGCTTCATGGCGGACCCTCAGGCGCTTGAACGCCGCCAGCGACTGGCCCACCACCTGGTCCATGTTGTAGTAACGGTAGGTGGCCAGCCGGCCGACGAAGGTGACGTTGTCCAGCGCATCGGCCTCGGCCTGGTAGCGGCGGTACAGCGCGGCGTTTTCTTCGCGTGGCACCGGGTAGTAGGGGTCGCCTTCGGCGCAGGGGTATTCGTACACCACCGAGGTGCAGTGGTGCTGCTGACCGGTGATGTGCTTGAACTCGCTGACGCGGGTGTAGCCGTACTCGTTGGGGTGGTTCACCGTGCCCACCGGCTGGAACTGCGCCTGCGGCAGGGTCACATGCTCGAAGCGCAGGCTGCGGTAGGGCAGCTTGCCGTGGCGGTGGTTGAAGAAGGCATCGATGGGCCCGGTGTAGACCATGTGCTTCCATGGCACCAGGTGCACCACCTCGCGGTAGTCGGTGTTCAGCATCACCTTGATGCGCGGGTGGGCCAGCATGTTCTGGAACATGCGGGTGTAGCCGTGGCGCGGCATGGCCTGGAAGGTGTCGGCGAAGTAGCGGTCGTCGCGGTTGGTGCGCAGCGGCACGCGCGCCGTCACGCTGGCGTCCAGCTCCGAAGGGTCCAGGCCCCACTGCTTGCGCGTGTAGCCGCGGAAGAACTTGTTGTACAGGTCGCGGCCCAGCGTGCTCACCACCACGTCTTCCGAGGTCTTGACCTCGTCGCAAGGCTCCACCACGGTCTGCAGCCACTCCTTCATCTCGAACGAGGTGAGGTTCATGCCATACAGCCGGTTCACCGTGTCCAGGTTGATGGGGATGGGCAGCTGCTGCCCATCGACGCAGGCCAGCACGCGATGCTGGTAGGGCCGCCATTCGGTGAAGCGGGACAGGTAGTCGAAGATGTCGGCCGAATTGGTGTGGAAGATGTGCGGGCCGTAGGGGTGGATCAGCACGCCCGCGTCGTCGTAGCAGTCGTAGGCATTGCCGCCGATGTGCGGGCGCTTGTCGACGATGAGCACGCGCGCGCCCAGCTCGTTGGCCAGCCGTTCGGCCAGCACGCTGCCCGCGAAGCCGGCGCCGACGATGAGGTAGTCGAAGCCCTCGCCGCAGGTCTGGGCCTGCGCGGCGGTGAGTTCGATCTGCTGGCTGGCTTTGTCCATCCCTGGCTCCTGCGTTGTGTACGTCAGGGTGGGCAAGGGGTGTTCCGCACCCCGCCGCGCTCACTTCAGTGGTGCTTGCGTCTGGGCATAGCGGCCCACCAGTTCGCCCCGCGCCAGCACATGGCCTCGGGCAGCCGCCAGCACCGTGTCGCGGTCGCTGCCCGGGGGCAGGTCGAGCAGCGTGTCCAGCGCCAGCACCTGGAAGTGGTAGGCATGCGGCGCATCGCCCACCGGCGGGCGGGGGCCGTAGTACCCGATGTTGCCGCGGGTGGTGCGGCCTTGCATCAGCCCCTCGGGCTGTTGCAGCCTGGGTTGCTCCTGAAGGCCTTCGGGCAAGTGGGTCACGCTGGCCGGGATGTTCCAGGCCAGCCAGTGCACGAAAGGCTTCACCGGCCGGGCGTCGGGGTCTTCGGCGATCACCAGGTACGAGCGGGCGCCGGGCACCGCGGTCCACATCAGCGAGGGCGACACACCATCGGCGTATTCGCTGTGGCGCAGCGGCATGTCCGCCCCCGGTGCAAAGCTGCCGGAGGTGACGGTGATGCGCCCGCCGCCTGCTGCACTGGCCATCGGCTGGGCTGCAGGCCTCGCCAGCGCCAGCGGCACGCCGTTGCCCTGGTTCGCCTGGGCCTGCATGGCCTGCGCCGGGGCGCTGCTGGTGTTGCCGGTGGCCATGCTGCCGCCTGCGTGGGCCGCTGCTGCACCGCTGCCGGTGTAAGCGATGCGGTAGATCACGCCATTGCCGTCGTCGGTCATCAGCAGCGATCCATCGCGGGCCATCGCCAGGCCCACCGGCCGCGCGAAGTGGGTGCCGTCGCGTTCATCGACAAAGCCGCTGACGAAGGGCTCGATGCGCTGCGGCTGCCCCTGCGCAAAGCGGATGCGCACGATCTCGTAGCCCGAGGCGGGCTTGCGGTTCCAGGAGCCGCGCATGGCCACGAAGGCGTCTTGCCGGTACTCGGCCGGAAAAGCGCTGCCGGTGTAGAACAGCATCTGCATCGGCGCCGCATGCGCGGTGTAGCCCAGGCGCATCGGCTCGCTCATGGCCTTCCATTGCGCCTTGCTGATGCCGCCCACCGGCGTGCTTTGCGGGTTCTCGCCGCCGCTGCCCCAGATGTGCGGCCAGCCGTACTGGCGGCCGTGCTCGATCAGGTTCAGCTCTTCGGGCTGCACCTCGTCGCCCAGGTAGTCGATGCCGTGGTCCATGCCCCACAGCTGGCCGGTGGCCGGGTGCCAGTCAAAGCCGATGGTGTTGCGCAGGCCGCTGGCCAGGATGGTGCGGCTCTTGCCGTCAGGGCTCATGCGCAGCAGCGTGGCGTTCTCGGCGTTGCTCTCGTTGCAGGCATTGCAGGTGGAGCCGACGCTGATGTAGAGCATGCCGTCAGGCCCGAAGGCGATGGTGCGGTTGGCATGCTGGCCGGCATCGGGCAGGTCGCCTGCCAGCATCTGCAGCGGGCCGGGCCGGCCATCGGGCTGCAGGTCGGCCACGAACAGCTCCTTGACCGTGACCAGGTAAAGCTTGCCGCCGTGCACCGCCAGGCCATGGGCCTGAGAGCGGTTGAGCACCACCTGCGGCGTGCCGTCGGCACGGCCGTCGCCGTCGGCGTCTTTTAGCATCACCACGTCGCCTTCTTCGCGGCGGCTGGCGTACACCGTGCCGTCCGGCGCCACGGCCAGCACCCGCGGGTGGCCCAGGCCGGT
>NZ_CAXFDV010000034.1:0-12829 GCF_964001545.1 uncultured Aquincola sp. | reverse complement strand
TTCTCGGCCACCCCCTTGGCCTCGGCCTTGGCCGCGGACTTTGCGGCGGGCTTGGCCGCCGGTGCGGGCGCTGCCGCTTCGGCGGTGGTGGCCTTCTTGCGCGGTGCGGCGGGGGCTGGGACGGGTTCGGCTTCAACCCGCGGGGCCATCGGCGCCGCGGCGGCGGGCGCGGGTTCGGCGGCTTCGATGACCGGTGCAGCCGGTGCCATCGGTGCCACGGGAACCGCAGGGGTCACGGGGGCGGCAACCACCGGCACTTCGGCGGCCAGCGGCGCATCGTCCTGCACCGGCGCCGGGTTGTCGATGAGTTGCGATCGCACCTGGTCCATGCACGCAGCCAGGCGCTGGCGGCAGCCGGCATCGGCTTCGCGGCGGCCGGCACGCACGCGGCATTCGCCGGCGTCCAGCTGGGCATCGGGCACCAGCGTCCAGCGGGCGGCACGGGCCGGGTCCACGTCGCGGATGCGCTGCAGGTCTTCGGGGTTCAGGTGCACCTGCACGTTGTCGTGCGGCGGCGGCATGGTGGCCAGGGTCTCGTCCACCAGGTGCAGCAGCTGCGCCGGCTGCAGCGCCAGCTCGCACCGGATCACCTGGCGGGCCACGCGGGCCACCAGGTCCACCACTTCCTCACGCATCGCCGTCTGGTAGTCGGCCTGCGCCTGCTGCAGCGCAGCCAGCACCGCGTCGATCGGGCCCGCCATCTTGTCGAAGCGGGTAGCCACCTCGCGGCGGCCTTCCTGCACGCCCAGGCGCCGGCCTTCGTCGCGGCCGATGGCCTGGCCGTCTTCGCGGCCACGCTGCAGGCCCTGGTCGTAGCCTTCGCGATAGCCCAACTGCTGGCCATGCTGGAAGCCGTCGGCCAGCGAGGCCTGGGCTTCGGGCGGCAGGCCATGGGCATCGCCCAGTGCCTTGGCCACGTTGACCTTGGACAGCGGAGGAAAGCGGTGCGGTCTGATCATGCGGCCAGCCCCCGCACCGGCACGGCGCTGCGTTTGAGTCGGTGGGTGGGGGTGTGGGCGTTCATGCTCACTCCACCGTCGCTTCGGCGAACAGCTGGATCTCGATCTCGCCGTCGTCCACCAGCTGCTTGACCTGCGCCATGATTTCCTGGCGCGTCTGTTCCACGCGCGACAGCGGCACCGGGCCGCTGCGGCGCATGGTGTCCTCGAAGGCCTGCGCCTGCCGCTTGGGCATGGTCTGCAGGATGGCGTCGCGCACCGCGGCTTCGGCGCCCTTGAGCGCAATGGCCCATTGCTCCAGCGGCACGGCTTCGATGATCTTGAGCAGGTTGGGCTCGCTCTGGCGGCCCAGCACGCCGAAGTCGTACATGCTGATCTCCAGCTCCTGCATCACCTCGGGGTCGTGGGCGCGCAGCAGCTCCACCATCTGCTGGCGGTTGCCGGGCAGGCGGTTCAGGATCTCGGCGGCCTGGCGGATGCCTTCCACGCTGGTGCTCTGGGTGCTCAGCGTGTCCAGGCAACGGTCCACCAGCAGGTCGAGTTCGGCCAGCAGTTCGCGGTCGATCTCCTTGAGCCGCGCCACGTTCAGCAGCACCAGGTCGCGGCCTTCGGCGGGCAGCGCATCGATCACGCCGCCGGCCATCGCGCTGGGCAAAAAGGCCAGGAACACCGCCTGCATGCGCACATGCTCGTTGGCGATCTGGTCGGCCAGCCACTTGGGCGTGGCCCATTGCAGCCGGGCCATCTTGGGGCGGATGGCATCGCCGTAGATGCTGTTGAGCACGCTGCTCGCGATCTCGCGGCCCAGCGCCAGATCGAGCGAGCGCTGCAGGTAGCTGCGCGAGGCACCGTGCACGCCGCTTTGCTCGCGGTAGTCCTCGAAGAAGTGCTGGATCGAGGTCTTCACCGATTCGACCTTGATGCCGCTCATGCGCGACATCACCTGGGTGACCTCCAGCAGCTCTTCGCGCGACAGGCAACGCAGCACGGCGGCAGCCGGCTCCTCACCCATGCTCAGCAGCACGATCGCGGCCTGCTCCACCGGGCTCAGCCCGGCGCCTTCAAGCTGGTTGCTCTGCTCGCTCATTTTTCTGCACCCACTGTTTGACGACTTCGGCGACCCGTTCCGGCTCCTTGCCGGCCAGGACCTTCAGGTGATCGACCAGCACGTCCACCGGCGAGCCCGGCGGCGGCAGGTCGTAGTTCTCCAGCAGCGGCCGCACCGACATGTCGCCCGGCTGCGTGCCTGCGGCGGCGGCCATGGCCGCGGCAGTGGCAGCGATCTGCGCGGCGCCCGGCAGCACCGCTTCGGCGCCCGGCTGCGGCAGTGCGGCCACGGCGGGGTTGCTGCCCAGGGCCGACGGACGGTCGGTGACAGCGGCTTGCGGCGCCGGCGGGATCGGCGTCAGCGGCGTGACGCTGGCCGCGCTGTAGCGGTTCTGCATCAGCTTCATCAGCGGCCGCACGATCAGCAGGAAGCCCAGCAGCGCTGCCACGGCGTAGCCCACGTAGCCGGTGATGTCGACGATGTTGTCGCGCTGCTGCCACCAGGGCTCGGGCGCCGGGCGGGCCGGGAAGGGCATGGCCGAGACGACCAGCGTGTCGCCGCGCTCGGCATTGATGCCCAGGCCGCTGCGCAGCATCTTCTCGACGCCGGCGATCTCTTCATTGGTCCAGCTGCCCTTGCCGCTGGGCGCGGCCGAGGCATTGAGCACCACCGCCACGTTGAGCTTGGCCAGGCGGCCGCGGCTGCGCTTGATCTGGGTGATGTTGCGGTCGTACGCGTACTGGCGCGTGGTGGCGTTCTTGCTCGCGGTGCCGGCGTCGGCCGGCTGCGAGGCGGCCACCGCCACCGGGCGGTTGCTCAGCGAGCCGGGCACGCCCACGGCCACGCCGTCGCGGTCCATCTCCTGGCGCATCGCCTCGTTGGTGACCTTGGGCGTGGCGCCGTAGGTCTCGTGCGTTTCCTGGACGCGGTCGTTGTCCACCAGTGCGGTGACGCTGGTCTTGTAGTTGTCTTCGCCCAGCACCGGCGACAGCAGGTCGCGCACGTTGCGGCGGGCTTCTTCGGTGTAGCGCTTGGCGGCATCGCTCACCTGCGCGGTGCCGTCCATCGCATCGGCCAGGTCGATGCGGGCCGACAGCAGGTTGCCGGCCTGGTCCACCAGGCTCACGCGGGTGGGGTCCAGGCTGGCCACGCTGCCGGCCACCAGGTTGATGGCGGCGGCGATCTGTTCATGGCTGAGCGTGCGGCCGGGCTTGAGCTGCACCACCACCGAGGCCGAGCTCTTCTCGCCATCGCTCACCACGAACGACGACGACTTGGCGATGGACAGGTGCACACGCGCAGAGTCCACCGCGTCGAAGGTCATGATGCTTTGCGCCAGCTCGCCTTCCAGGCCGCGGCGAAAGCGAACGTCCTGCACGAACTGGCTCACGCCCAGCGGATCGTTCTTGTCCATCAGCTCCAGGCCGCTGGGCAGCTTGGCCGTCACGCCCTTGGCGGCCAGCAGCATGCGCACCTTGCCCAGCTGGGCTTCGGGCACCAGCACCTGGCCGCTGTCGGGGTGCACGCGGTAGCGCACGCCTTCGGCGTCCAGCACCGCCATCATCTCGGCGGCGGCCACCTTTTCGCGGGCGCCGAACACGGCCTTGTAGCCCGACTGGTCGCGCCACAGGAACATCAGCACCGCCAGCGTGACGCCGATGGCCAGTGTGAGGATGGGGCCCAGGCTCCTGACGAGGCCGGGCGGCAGACCGCCAGCGGGGCGCAGGCGGGAGAGGGCGGGCTTGAGCGTGGCGATCACGGCGTACGGCGGTTGGGTGGTCGGTCAGCAGGCGGTGGCCGGCGGCTACAGCTGCAGCTTGATCAGCTCGTCGAAGGCACCCACGACCTTGTTGCGCACCTGCATGAGCATCGAGAACGACAGGCTCGCCTGCTGGCTGGACAACATCGCGCCCACCAGGTCGTCGCTGCGGCCGGCGTCCACGTCGGCCACCTTTTCGGCGGCGGCCTTGTCCTTGGCGTCCACCGACATCAGCACCTGCTTAAAGCCGGCGACAAAACCGTCGCCCTGTGCTCCTGCGGAGCCGGAAGCCAGACCGTCGTCCAGGTTCAGTGCGGGCTGCACCGGCGCGGTCGGCGTCAGCCGCTCGACGTCGCCGGCGAGGCGCGCCAGGTCGGCCTGGATCGAAAGCAGTGCGGAAGACATGGTCGGTTTCCTCGGGCGGTTCTTGTGGGGGCGCCGGTTGCGGGCCCCTTCAGGCCATGCAGCGGCTCAACTCGCCGCGTGCGGCGGGTTGCTCGATCGATTCAAGGGCGGGTGTCTGCTGGTCTATCGGCCCGAGCAGCCCCGACTTGAGGGGCTCAAATTTGCGCCCGGGGTGCCGGAGGGTTTTGCGGCGGCCCACCTCGCCGTTATCCGGCGGGTTATATCGATATCCATCTGGTGACTCATCCGGTACTTTCTGGTGAGTGGGACGTCGAAGCGACGCAAAAGGCAAGGGCCTGTCTGATGGACCAAATGTTACGGAGCCTGGGGCCCCCGGGCAAACCCGAGAAACGCCCGAACAACCCGGCTTATGCGGGCTTAGCGCGGGCGGGCTGACGGTGCGGTGGGCGGGCATGGGCGGGCGCTTTCCGTGGCTGGGGAGGCAGGTCGACCCAGCGCGCGCACGCAACAAAAGCAGGTCTCCCGGCCCTGCGCATGGCATGGCCCGGGACAGGCGGCAGCCCACCTTGAGGCGGTGGCGTCCGTCTGGCGGCCCCGCTGTCGTTCCCGGGCGCGTACGCCGTGGGGGCAGACCGGAAGCTTTGCGACCCCGGCTTTCGCGCGGGTGTGCCCTGAGTGGTGGCGGATGCTAGGGGCCGCCCGCCGCGCGGCACAACCGGCGGCGAGCATGTTGCAGCGCAACGTGTGGACGATTGCACTGCATCGGGTGGTGGGCGGGCGCAGCTGTTACAGCATGTGAGAAGCGGGCCGCTTCACAGCGTCTGACATATTGACCTCATAAATTCGCCGTGGCTGCTCAGTTATCAAATTGAGTTTGTCCATATATATTGGCCGTGGTCTGCCGATATTCAGGCAGACCGGCCCGCCGGGCGTGCGGTGCGCACAGCTTGGCCGCTTTTACCCGCCATATCCGGCGTTCAGCGGCAGGCGCGATTTCTAGAATCAGTCGCACGAATTGCCCCTGGCCCGCCCATGACCGACACCTCCACCCCCAGCCGTACGGAGCCACCCATGGTGCTGGACGCCGGCACGCTCGGCCGACCGGTGCACCTGCTGGCGCGCTTTTCCAAGCAGTTCCGCGAAGACCTCTCGGAACTGCTGCGCCTGCGGCTGAACATGCGCTACCGCGCCCGCTTCGAAGTGGCCCAGGTGGCCATGCGCCGCCTGGACACCCGGGCACCCGAAGCGGCCTGGCTGAGCTTTGGCAACGCCACCGGCGACATCGCCTGCGCCGTCGAGCGCGGCGTGCTGATGAGCGTGCTGGCCTACCGCTATGGCCTGCGCACCCCGCCGGCCGAGCAGCCCGGCGAAACCCCGCGCGAAACCGCGACCGAAGAACGCCTGGCCGCGCTGCTGGGCCAGCAGTTCGTCGAGCTGCTGGCCGGCCGCATCGAGGCTGGCGTCGGCAGCCCGCTGTCGCCGCGGCTGCCGGTCTTCAAGCCCATCGGCCGGCTGCCGCCTTCGCGTGGCTGCTGGCTGCTGGAAGCCCGCGTGGTGGAGCATGCCCACGGCAGCCAGGGCAGCATCTGCCTGGCCGTGGGCGATGGCTGGATGAACCGCGTGTGGCACCAGCTGACGCCGCTGCGCGCCAAGGCCGGCGAGCAGATCGAACAGGCCGCGCCGCTGCCCACCCGGCTGTCGCTCACGCTGGTGGCCCGGCTGCTGCAGAAGGACATTCCGCTCGGCCAGCTGGCCGACCTGCAGGTGGGCGACGTGATCCCCATCAGCCTGGGCACGACCGACGTGCTCATCGACGACTCGCGGCTTTTCACCGCGACCGTGGCCGAACACCAGGGCAAGTTGTGCCTGACCTCTTTTGCCGATGTGGACTGACCCCATGGACATGACTGACAACAAGAGCGCCCTCGACGACCTGCTGGCCGGCGTGCCGGAAGGCCTGGACGACGCTGAGCTGGCGGCGCCCGCCGCCCCGGCCCGTCCGCGCCGCAACATCCCGCAGCTGATGCGCAAGATCCCGGTGACGCTGACGCTGGAGGTGGGCTCGGCCCGCGTCTCGCTGCAGGAGCTGATGGACATCCAGACCGACAGCGTGGTGCCGCTGGACACCCTGGCCGGCGAGCCGCTGGTCATCAAGGTCAACGGCACGCCCGTGGGCCGCGCCGAGGTGGTGGTGGCCGGCGAAAAGTACGGCCTGAAGGTCGTGGAGCTGGCCGGCCTGGACCTCGATTCGCTGGAACACTGACCCGGCGATGAACACGCAACGCGCGGTTCGCGCAACCGCCGCTGGCGCAGCCTTGCTCGCGCTGGCCTGGGCAGCCGGCCCGGCGCGGGCGGCCGAAGGCATTCCGCTGTTCGGCACCAGCACCGGCGGCGTCTCCACCGACTTCACGGTGAAGACGCAGGTGCTCATCATCATGACGCTGCTGGGGCTGCTGCCCTCGCTGGTGCTGATGATGACCAGCTTCACCCGCTTCGTCATCGTGCTGTCGCTGCTGCGCCAGGCCCTGGGCCTGCAGCAGGGTCTGCCCAACCGCATCATCACCGGCATCGCGCTCATCCTCACCATGCTGGTGATGCGCCCGGTGGGCGAGCAGGTGTGGAACAACGCCTTCGTGCCCTACGACGCCGACAAGCTCACGCTGACCGAGGCGCTGAAGGCCGCCGAGGTGCCGGTCTCGCGCTTCATGCTGGCGCAGACCAGCAAGACCGCGCTGGCCCAGGTCTCGCGCCTGGCCGGCGAGAAGGACATCGCCAGGCCCGAGGACCATGCCTTCACCGTCAAGCTGGCGGCCTTCGTGCTCAGCGAGCTGAAGACGGCGTTCCAGATCGGCTGCATGCTGTTCATCCCCTTCCTGGTGATCGACATGGTGGTGTCGTCGGTGCTGATGGCCATGGGCATGATGATGCTGTCGCCGCTGGTCATCTCGCTGCCGATGAAGCTGCTGCTCTTCGTGCTGGTGGACGGCTGGACGCTGACCGTCAACACCCTGGTCACCTCCATCCAGGCTTATTGAGGGCGCACGCATGATCACGCCGGAAGTTGCCGTCGACCTGGTCAGCGAATCGCTGCAGCTGGTCACCGTGCTGGTGTCGCTGCTGGTGGTGCCGGGCCTGATCGTGGGCCTGGTGGTGGCCATGTTCCAGGCAGCCACGCAGATCAACGAGCAGACGCTGAGCTTCTTGCCGCGGCTGCTGGTCACCATGCTGGCCATCGGCTTTGCCGGCCGCTGGATCGTCGGCCGGCTGATGGACTTCTGCGTCTCGATCTTCGAGCGCGCGGCCACGCTCATCGGTTGAAGGCCAGCACGCGATGGAGCCCGTCTTCAACCAGCTGCTGGGGCTGCTCGGCGCCTTCTGGTGGCCGTTCTGCCGCACGATGGCGCTGCTGAGCGCGGCGCCGGTGCTGGGCGAAAACATGATGCCCGTGACCGTGCGGGTGCTGCTGTCGCTGGTGCTGGCCGTGGTGCTGATGCCCATGGCCCAGCCGGCCGTGGCCATCGACCCGTTCTCGATGCACGGCGTGGTGGCCGCGCTGGAGCAGGCCGTCATCGGCTTCGTGCTGGGCCTGGCCTTTCACCTGACCATCAGCGCCATCCTGGTGCTGGGCTTCCTGGCTTCTTCGCAGATGGGCCTGGCCATGGCGGTGATGAACGACCCGATGAACGGCCAGTCGTCCGACGTGGTGTCCAGCCTGCTGTACATGATGTGCATCCTGGTGTTCTTCGCCATCGACGGGCACCTGGTCATCACCGGCGTGCTGGGCGCCAGCTTCCAGGCCTGGCCGGTGGGGCAGGGCCTGGCCACGCTGCAGCTCAAGACGCTGCCGCTGGCGGTGGCCTGGGTGTTCTCGGCCGCGCTGCTGCTGGCGCTGCCGGTGGTGTTCGCCACCGTGGTGGTGCAGTTCGGCACCGGCCTGCTCAACCGCGTGGCACCCGCGCTCAACCTGTTTTCGCTGGGCTTTGCCATCGTCACCGTGTTCGGGCTGTTCATGCTCACGCAGGTGGTGCGCTTCGTGCCGGAGCACTACATCCGCATGACGCAGCAGGTGCTGGACCTGATCCACCGCGGCCTGCGCGCCGGCAGCTGAGGGGCACGCGATGTCCGGCAACAGCACTGGCGACAAGACCGAAAAACCCTCAGCCCAGAAGCTGCGCAAGGCGCGCGAAGAAGGGCAGGTCAACCGCTCGCGCGACTGGGCCACGGCGGTGGGCATCCTGGTCAGCCTCAAGGCCTTTCTGCTGATGGTGCCGGGCTACCTGGAAGACTTTCGCAGCCTGTTCCGCATGGTGGTGGTGCCGCTGGACGGGCAGGGCACGATGGGCAACGTCTGGTCGAACGTGTTCTACGACGTGGCGCTGCTGTTCGGCCGCATGGTGCTGCCGCTGGCGGTGGTGCCGCTGCTGGTGGTGCTGGCTTCGCTGTACCCGGGCGGCTGGGTGTTCAGCCTCAAGAACCTGATGCCCAAGCCCAGCCGGCTCAGCCCGCTGGGCTTTGCGGGCCGGCTGGCCAGCGGCAAGCACTGGTCCGACTTCGCGATCTCGCTGCTCAAGTGCAGCCTGGTGATCGCGGTGCTGTGGCATGTGTCCACCAGCTCGGTGGCGGCCTACCTGCAACTGCAGTCGCAAACCTTCGACCAGGCGCTGGTGCACGGCGCCGGCCTGATGCTGGACGGCGTGATGGCGATGGTGGTGGTGTTCATCTTGTTCGCGGTGATCGACGTGCCGCTGCAGAGCTTTTTCTTCACCCAGCAGCAGCGCATGACCAAGCAGGAAGTGAAGGAAGAGCACAAGTCGGCCGAAGGCCGGCCCGAGGTGCGCCAGCGTATCCGCCAGATCCAGCAGCAGATTGCCAAGCGCAGCGTGCGCAAGACGGTGCCCACGGCCGACGTGGTGATCGTCAACCCCGAGCACTACGCCGTGGCGCTGAAGTACGACGAAGACCGGGCCGAGGCGCCGTTCCTGGTGGCCAAGGGCGTGGACGAGATGGCGCTGTACATCCGCCAGGTGGCGCGTGAGAGCGGCATCGAGGTGGTGCCGTTGCCGCCATTGGCGCGCGCCATCTACAACACCAGCCAGGTCAACCAGCAGATTCCGGCGCCGCTGTACAAGGCCGTGGCCCTGGTGCTGCGCTACGTGATGCAGATACGCGCCTTCCAGGCCGGCACCCGCAAGGCGGCGCCGGTGCTTCCCGACGATCTTGAAATCCCCGCGCAGCTGAGCGAGGTGAAAGCATGAACTTCATCCAACGCATGGTGGCCGAGATGCGCCGCCACAAGGTGGCCACGCCGCTGTTCCTCATGGCCTTGCTGGCCATGATCATCCTGCCGCTGTCGCCCATCGTGCTGGACGTGCTGTTCACGTTCAACATCGTGCTGGCGCTCATCGTCATCCTGGTGAGCGTCGCTTCCAAACGGCCGCTGGACTTCAGCGTCTTCCCGACCATCATCCTCACCACCACGTTGATGCGGCTGGCGCTGAACGTGGCCTCCACCCGCGTGGTGCTGCTGCACGGCCATGAGGGCACGCATGCCGCCGGCCAGGTGATCGAGTCGTTCGGCAACGTGGTCATCGGCGGCAACTTCGTCGTTGGCCTGGTGGTGTTCATCATCCTGATGATCGTGAACTTCGTGGTCGTCACGAAGGGCGCGGAACGCATCTCCGAGGTGTCGGCCCGCTTCACGCTGGATGCGCTGCCCGGCAAGCAGATGGCGATCGACGCCGACCTGAACGCCGGCCTGATCAACCAGGAAAAGGCGCAGGAACGCCGCCGCGACGTGGCGATGGAGGCCGACTTCTACGGCGCGATGGACGGCGCCAGCAAGTTCGTGCGCGGCGATGCCATCGCCAGCATCCTGATCCTGATCATCAACATGCTGGGTGGCGTGGCCATCGGCGCGTTGATGCACGACCTGTCGTTCGCCGATGCCTTCCGCCAGTACGCGCTGCTGACCATCGGCGACGGCCTGGTGGCGCAGATCCCGGCGCTGCTGCTGTCGGCCGCCGCGGCCATCATCGTCACCCGCACCGCCGATGCCGGCGACATGGAACAGCAGGTGGCTTCGCAGCTGCTGGCATCGCCCGCGGTGCTGGCCAGCGCGGCCGGCGTGATGGTGCTGCTGGCCATCATCCCCGGCATGCCGTGGCTGCCCTTCCTGTCGTTCGCGGCGGTGCTGGGCTTTGCGGCCTGGAGGCTGAGCCAGCAGGTCGACCAGCCCAAGCCGGCCGACACCACGGCCATCCAGCAGGCGCTGGTGGCCGAGCGCAATGCCGACATCGACTGGCAGGCGCTGCCCTTCGTGGAGCCGCTGGGCATCAGCGTGGGCTACAAGCTGGTGGGCCTGATCGACCAGGGCCAGGGCGCGCCGCTGGCCAAGCGCCTGAAGGGCGTGCGCCAGACCCTGAGCGAAAGCCTGGGCCTGCTGCTGCCGCCCATCGGCCTGCGCGACGACCTGTCGCTCAAGCCCACGCAGTACAGCGTGCTGCTCAGCGGCACGCCCATCGCCCAGGCCGAGGTGCATGCCGACCGGCTGATGGCGATTCCCGGGCCGCAGGTGTTCGGCGACCTCGATGGCGCGCCCGGCATCGACCCCGCCTATGGCCTGCCGGTGACCTGGATCGCGCCGCAGGACAAGTCGCATGCGCTGGGCATGGGCTATCAGGTGGTGGAGCCGGCCAGCGTGGTGGCCACCCACGTGGCCAAGCTGGTGCGCGACCACCTGCCCGAGATCATCCGCCACGAAGACGTGCCGGCGCTGATGGAGCGCCTGGCCGCCCAGGCGCCCAAGCTGGCCGCGGCGCTGGACAAGGCGTTGAACCACAGCCAGCTGCTGAAGGTGTTTCGCGTGCTGCTGGCCGAAGGCGTGAGCCTGAAGGACATCGTGCCCATCGCCACCACGCTGCTGGAAAACGCCGAGACCACCAAGGACCCCATCCTGCTGGCGGCCGAGGTGCGCTGCACGCTGCGCCGCCAGATCGTCACCGGCCTGGTGGGCCCCAGCGCGCCGATGAATGCCTTCAACCTGAGCGGCGAGCTGGAGAACCTGCTGCTGGGCGCGCTCAACCAGGCCCGCGCCGGCGGCGCCAAGGTGGCGCTGGACAACTACCCGGTGGACCCCAAGCTGCTGAGCCAGCTGCAGACCCACATGCCGATTGCCCGCGACCAGATGAAGCAGCAGGCCGCCACCCCGATGCTGCTGGTGATGCCCCAGGTGCGCCCGCTGCTGGCCCGCTACGCGCGCCTGTTCGCGCCCGGGCTGCACGTGCTCTCGTACAACGAGATTCCGGAGCAGCGGGAGGTGAATGTGGTGGGGTCGCTGGGATAGGCGCGGCGCCGAGCCGCTTTTGCGGCAAGTTGCGGTCGCGCTCATGGCTGCTGCGGCGCGTGTCAGGCGCCCGCAGCACGACCGCCATCCCGCTCGTCAGCCCGGGTTCGACTGCCCGCGCCCGGTCATGGCTTGCAGCTCGTCGATGCGCTTGGACGCATCGGCCTTGCTGAGGCCCTCGTCGAAGTCGACCTTCGCCTCTTCGGACAGTGTCTTCAGGTAGGACTTCTGGGCCCCGGTCATCGGCTCATCGCCGGTGACCCACTGGTCCGGGTCCTTCTTCATGTTGCTGTCGTCGGCCTGCTCGGCCACATGCTTGTCGGTCATGGTGTCGTCCTTGGTTGCTGTGGCCCGACAGGGGCAAGCTGTATGCCTGTACAGGCGCCTTGATCCAGCCGGTGTCGCCGAATTCAGCTTCGGTACGTGGCTGGTCGAGGCCATACTCCGGGCCGCGCATGCCACTCGTCCTGGAATTCCCATGCCTTTCGAAACCACTGCGCTGCTTGGCGTGCTTGCCGCGCTCACTGTCGGCGTCATCAGCCCCGGACCGAGCTTCGTGATGGTCGCGCGCATGGCGGTGGCCACCTCCCGGGCCCAGGCACTGGCCGCAGCACTCGGAATGGGCGTCGGCGGCGTCCTGTTCGGGGCGGCGGCGCTGCTGGGACTGCACGCCGTGTTCCAGGCGGTGCCTTGGCTCTATGTGGGACTGAAGCTCGCGGGCGGCGCCTATCTGTGCTACCTGGGCGTCCTCATCTTCCGTTCCGCAAAGCAAGCGCTGCTTGTTTCAAGCTCGGACGGCGCCGCCCCCAGCGCGCAGCGGGCGTTCTGGCTGGGTCTCACCACGCAAGTCAGCAATCCCAAGACGGCCGTGGTCTATGCCAGCGTGTTCGCCGCCTTTTTGCCGCAGAGCTTCAGCGTTGCCTTCGGCGTTGTGCTGCTCGCCATGGTGTTCTGCATCGAGAGCGGCTGGTATGCGCTGGTTGCGCTCGTTCTGTCGGCGGGCACACCCCAGAAGATCTACCTCGCCTACAAAGCCTTGCTGGACCGCACAGCCGGGCTGGTCATGGTGTCACTGGGGCTGAAGCTGGTCACCAGCGTCACTCGTCCGTAGTGGCGAGTGCAGCCGGCACGCGCCATGGCTGTTCCGCTAGGGCCAAGCCCGCTCTGGGGTGCAACTAGATGCCCGATAACACCGCGTCGATGGCTGAAACCAGCGCGCTGGATTGCGCCGCCACGTTGTCCACCGGTCGCCGCAAGGCTTCGGCGGGCAAGGGCGCGGCGCTATGGCTGGGGTTGGGGTAGACGTCGTATTGCGCCATCGACCACTTACCAGGGACGCAGGTCGCCGCCGGGAA
>NZ_CAXFDV010000033.1:0-18419 GCF_964001545.1 uncultured Aquincola sp. | reverse complement strand
GGCACCTGCGACTCGTAGTAGTACTGGATGTCGTCCACCTTGCGGTCGAACAGGTTGAAGACGTCCAGCGTCAGCGCCGTGTTGCGCAGCAGCTGGTAGCCCACCCGAAGGTTGGTGGTCAGCGACGACTTCGAGCGTTGGCTGTTGTCTTCCACCAGCGCGCCGCTGCCCAGGTAGCGCCACTGGATGGAGGCCGACCACGGCCCCAGCTCGCGCACCGTGGCGGCGATGGAGGCCACCTTGTCCACCGCGTTGGGAATGCGGTCGCCGTTGTCGAAGCGGGCATGCGTCCAGGCCAGGTCGGCGTCCAGCAAAAACCACGGCACCGGCGTCCAGCGGTTGTTGAACTCCACGCCGCGGCGGCGGCTGCCCTGGCTGGCTTCGGTGGCGCCGGCATCGCCCACGTACACCAGCTCCGAATCGAAGCGCAGCGCCCACAGCGCGATGGAGCTTTGCAGGCCGGGCAGCGCCTCGGTGCGGGCGCCCAGTTCCCAGCCCTTGGACGAGACCAGCGGCGGCACCGTGTCCACCGCATCGCCGGTCTTGGGGTCGGTGCGGGTGGTGGTGCCGCGCGCGTCGTTGCTGTGGAAGCCGCGGCCGGCATTGACGAAGAACTCGGTCTTCGGCAGCGCCGCAAAAGGCCCGGCGATCAGCGACAGCTTGGGCGAGACCTGCGTATCGCGGCTGCTGCCGCCGTTGGCGGGCAGGCTGATCGCATCGACGCGGTTGCGCACCTGGTCCACGCGCAGGCCGGCCACGCTGCGCAGCCAGGGCGTCAGCTCCACCGCGGTCTGGCCGTACACGCCCACCAGCGTCTCACGCACCGCGTCTTCACGCACGGTGTTGGTGATGCGTCGGGCCACGCTGTCGTACAGGCCGACGTCGATGCGGTCGTGGCGCAGCTGCACGCCCACCTCGCTGCGCGCCGGCAGGCCGGCCAGCTCATGCGGCAGGCTGTGGCTGGCGGCAAAGCCGTAGACGCTGCGGGCGTCCTGCTGCTTGAACTGGTCGCCGGTTTCGGGCCGCTCCAGCGCATAGGTGAAGTTGGAATTGAGGTCGAGCCGGTAGCGCATCGCATAGGCGCTCACCTGGCTGCGGTGGCCGGCGTCGTCGCGGTGCCATTCGCCCGACAGGCTGTAGCGTTCGGTGCTGCCACCGGTGGTGGGGTCCAGTGAATCGAAGCGGTCGAAGCGGCGGCCCTGGTAGGTGGTGCCGATCAGGCGCTCGGGGATCTGGTCGGTGGCGTCCCAGGTGGCGCTGTAGCCCATCAGGCTGGCGCTCCAGCCCTGGGCCGCGGTGCCGGCCGACAGCGTCAGCACGCCGTTGCTCTTTTTCATGTTCTCGGGCACGGTCCACGGCCCGTCGTTGTGCGCGCCCTCGAAGGCGCCCAGCAGCACCATGCCGTTGGGCAGGGTGTAGCTGGCGCCGGCCACGCCGCGGCGGTAGCCGTTTTCGCCCAGGGTCAGCTGGCCGAAGGGCGCGTCCAGCTTGTTCATGTAGACGATGTCGGCCGAGCCGGCGGACGAGAAGTCGCCATTGCGCGCGAAGTAGGGGCCCTTGCGGTATTCCACCCGCTGCACCAGCTCCGGGATCAGGAAGTTGAGGTCGCTGTAGCCCTGGCCGTGGCCGTGGCTGGGCATGTTCACCGGCAGGCCGTTGACGGTGGTGGCGAAGTCGGTGCCATGGTCCAGGTTGAAGCCGCGCAGGAAGTACTGGTTGGCTTTGCCGTCGCCCGAGTGCTGGGTGACGATGAGGCCGGGCACGAACTCCAGCACCTCGCCGGGCCGCAGCGCGGGGCGGCTCTTGAGCAACTCGGCGCGGATCACGCCTTGCGAGGCGGCGTCGCTGCTGCCCACGGCGTTGTCGTAGTGGCGGCCGGTGATTTCCACCGATTGGGGCGTCGCGTCTGCCAGGGTCTGGGCCTGCAGGGCGGTGCCGGTGCAGGCCAGGGCGGCGGCCAGCGCCAGCGGCGCGGGTGCAAAGAGGTGCTTGTTCATGGGGGGCGATGCTAGGTGAGTCTGGGCATACGCGGTCGGGCCGCGCACAGATGCGCCGCCAGCCGCGAGGTCGGGTTTGTCAGGACGGAGTGGCGCCAAGGGGCGCCCAGGCCGCGGGGGGCGGCTCAGCCGGCCTGCGGCGGCCGCTCCAGGCGTGGCACCGCGCGGTGGCGCCAGCGGCGGCGGGGTGGCCGCGGCCAGGCTTGGCGGCGCGCGGCGGTGGCCGGCAGGCGCAGCGCGTAAGCCGGTGCCAGCGGCAGCGTGGCGCTGCCCAGGGCAGCTTCGTCGGCGCCATCGGCGGCCAGCGTGCTGGCGCCTTGGGTCACCACGCTGGGGTCGTGCGCATCGTGGTGGTGCTGCAGCCAAGCGCTGTGGTGGTGCCCGGCGTGGGCATGGTGCGCCTGTTCGGCGGCGTGTTGCAGCTGCTGCTGCCACACGTTGAGCAGCACCGTCAGCCGCGGCCCCAGCAGGCGGGCCAGCAGCCCCTCGGTGGGGCCTTCGGGCTGCGCCTGCAGCGCCACCGCCTGGTGGCGGTGGCTGGGGCCCAGCAGCTTCAAGGTGGCGGCGCTGCTGCCGTACAGCGGCAGTGCCAGGGTCAGGCAGGCCAGCACCAGCGCCCGCAGCCAGTGGGGCCAGCGGCGGGGTGTCAGGTGCCGGCCAGGCCTCACCGCTTATGCCAGGATGCTGACGATGCGGCCGATGGCCCAGTAGGCCGCCACGCCGCCGATGCCGTACAGCGCCGGCGTGCGCGCCTGGCGGAAGGCGGCAAAGCGGTGCAGCGCGCGCCACACCACGAAGGCCAGGCCCACCACCAGCAGCTGGCCGGCTTCCACGCCCACGTTGAAGGTGAGCAGGGCCACCAGCAGGTGGTTGTCGGGCAGGCCGATCTGCTTGAGCGCGCCGGCAAAGCCCAGCCCGTGAACCAGGCCGAACAGGAAAGCCACCAGCGCCGGCCAGCGGCGCGACAGCGTCTGCCGGTGGTGCAGCGCCTCGCCGGCCACCAGCAGGATGGACAGCGCGATGGTGGCTTCCACCGGCGGCGGGCGCAGCGTCAGCCAGCCCATCGCGCTGCTGGCCAGCGTCAGGCTGTGGGCGAAGGTGAAGGCGGTGATGGTGGCCACCAGCCGCTTGTTGAAGCCCACCAGGAACAGCAGGCTGATGACGAACATCAGGTGGTCGAAGCCGCTGAGGATGTGCTCCACACCCAGCACCAGGTAGGCCGAGGCGATCTCGCCCACGCCGCGCGGGTCGTCGGCCGCGCCGTACAGCTGCACCTCGGGCTGGCTGGCCGTCAGCGTGTAGACGCGGCTTTGCCCGTCGAGCCACACCACCTTGACGATGGCGGCCGAATAGCGCTTGCCCACGCCGTCGATGGCCAGCGTGCCCTGCATGCCGCCGGGGCCGCAGCGCAGCATGTTGCCGTCGGGCGTGCAGCTGCGCGGCCACACGGGCTTGAGGTCGTCGTTGTTGCCGCGTTCGCGGGCGGTCCAGTTCCACAGGAACTCGCCCTTGGCGGTTTCGCGCAGCTCCATCTCGGCCATGGTCATCTCATGGCCGTGGGCGGTGTGGGGCAGCAGCCCGGCCAGCAAGGCCAGCCAGGCCATCAAGGCCGGCAGCAGCGGGCGCCACAGGCGCGGCAGCTTGTTCATTTCGCGTCCGCTTCGAGCTTGACGGTGTACTTCTTGCCCAGCGCCCGCACGGCGGCGGTGCGCCGCTCGGCCATCACCTGGTCGGTCCAGTCCTGCAGCACCACGCCGTGCAGCAGTGCGAAGTCGGCGGGCTTGGCGGCGGTGGTGGCGTCCAGGCGCATCACGCGCCAGCCGTCGCGGGTGGGCAGGGCGCGCCAGCTGCCCACCGGGCCTGCTTCCAGCAGCTTGGCAAACTCGGGCCCGTAGGTGTCCACCAGGTTGGCATGCGGCCGGCCCTTGAACACGCGCAGGCCGGCTTCGGTGTTGCCGGGGGTGCCGGCGTTCAAGGCATCGGCAAAGGCGCGGGCCGCGGCTTCGCTGGTGTCGGTGAGCACGGCTTCCTGGAAGTCGTAGCGGCCCGGCTCGTCGTACTTGGCACGGTGGGCCTCGAAGTAGTCCTTGAGCGTCTGTTCGTCGAAGGGCGGCTGCTTGACGTCGGCTTCCACCACGCTCAGGGCCTTGAAGATCACGCGCTCGCGCATGGCCTTGTCGCCGCGGTCCACCTGCATCGCCAGGCCTTCGCGGTACAGCACCTCGTTGTCCAGCCAGGCCTGGCGCAGCGCCTTCAGCTCGGCCTCGTTGGGCTCGCGCCCGCGTGAGGCCTTGAACAGGCCGCGGGCTTCATCGTCCACCTCGCGGGTGATGACGATGGTGCGCGGATCGTCGGCCTGCGACACCAGCCAGTGGTCGACGGCGAACAGCGCGGCACCGATGAGCACGAAGTGCAGCAGCGGCTCGCGCAGCCAGCGCGACAGGGCGCCGGGCATGCGTGGCGCGGCTTCGGGCTGGGTGCGGGTGGGCACGGGAGGGCGGGCGGCAGTGGTCATGTCGATGGCGGCATCAGGCAGTCGGTGGGCCCTCAATAGGGCATGCGCCGCACCGGATGGGCCGGTCGGCGCAGTGGTTCAGGCCAGTGAGGCCGGGGCGGCCTGCGCCGCCCCGGATCGTGCTGCGGCGGCGTTTACTTCACGCCGGCCACGGCGGTGGCGCCTTGCACTTCCACGTAGATCGGGTTGCTGTAGAACCACAGGTCCGACCAGGCCGCCACGTCGAAGGCCACGTACTTCTGGCCGTTGACGGTGGGCAGGTGGGCCGGGCAGCCGTCGATGGTGTCGCCGGTGTAGACGACGTTGTTCGACGGCAGGTTGGTGCCGGCCACGTTGCACGGAATGCGCAGGTTCGCCAGGTTGCTGGCGTTGGTGTGGATGTCGGCCAGCGGGTTGCCGTTGGCGTCGGTCTCGTAGGGCACGGCCGCGGGCAGGTTGCTGCCGCGCAGACGCACGTACTGCGAAGCCTGCACCGCCGGGATGCGGAAGGTCATCTTCTTGTATTCCGCATTGCCGGCCACCGCGGTCCAGGTGGCGCCGTTGAAGGTCTTGATGACCGCCGCGCTGGTGTTCTTGGCCGCGGCCGGCACGTTGGCCATCACCGGGTTGGTCAGCCAGTCGTTCGGCCACTGGCCGGCGTAGCCGGCCGTGCCCGGCTGCTTGTAGCCGGTGACCATGCCGCGCACCACGTCGATGTGGTCCAGCACCGGCATGTTCAGCGGCTGCTGGATGCCCACCTGGGCCAGCGACGGGTTGTTGAAGCTGTACGGCGAGTAGTTCTTGCCGGCCGGGTCGCGCGCCACGATGGACACGATGACCTCGGCGCCCGGGCGCACCACCAGCTTCTCACCCATGGTGGCGCAGCCAGCCACGTCCACGTCGGTGTTGTTCAGCGCGGCGTTCACCGCGATGTTCTCCACCGCGGCGTTGGTGCGCGCACCGATGCCGGGATAGCTGGCGCAGGCCACGAAGGCCAGGCGGTCGATCAGCTGGCCGCTGGCGGCAAAGCTGTTGCCGCTGCGCAGGCCGTCGACGATGGCTTGCGGGCGCAGCTTGGGGTCGGTGCCGTTGCGCACCATCACGTAGTCGCGCTGGTACTCGCCGGGGTAGAAGTCCTGCGTCGAGCGGCGGTCGTCCGGACCGAAGCTGCCGCGGTTGTGCCAGTCGGAGCTGGCGAAGAACCACCAGTTGCGGCCTTCACCCAGCAGCGCGTCCCACACGCCGCCCACCTGCGAGCCGTACACGCCGGTGCCGCCCCAGGTGGTGCCACCGACCGAGTCGGTCAGCACGCCGTTGATGTTGTTGCGCAGGGGCGAGTATTCGCCGCGGTTGTCCGAGGCGCCGTGGCCGGGCTGCGTCTCGAAGCCGAAGGCCACGCGCGGCGCGGTGTTGTTGAAGTTGCGCAGGTGCTCGATGTTGAAGCCGTTGTTGCCGTCCGGGTTGAACGGGCCGGCGCGCTCCAGGTGGGCGGGCACGTAGTAGCTGCCGTTCGGGTGGTTGGCCACCATCCACTTCAGCGCTTCCAGCGTCTTGGCGTGGCCGCGGTCGCCGTTGCCGCTGCCGCTGGCCGGCACCAGCTTCTGGGCCTGGGCGCTCCAGTCGGAGCTGGCGCTGTTCAGGCTGCCCGGCACGGCGCAGTTCCAGTTGTTGCCCACATCGCCGCCCAGCACCGAGTTGCCGCGGCTGGTGTCGGTGTCGTTGCGGTCGAAGCAGTATTCCCACTGCGCCAGCGCGGTGGCGTTGCCCAGCGGCGTGTAGCCCTTGGTGGTGGGCAGCGTGGCCTTGTCCAGCGATGCCGGCATCTGGCCGGTGATCACCGAGGCCGAGACGTGTTCATGCCCGGGGGCCACGGTCTCGATGCCGACGAACATCGGCTTGTTCTTGTAGGCGGCCAGGTACTCCATCACCGGGTACTGGAACTCCTGCAGCGACTGCCAGCGCCACATCACCTGGCCGGGGGCGCTGCCCGAGACGCGGCCCTTGGGCTGCACTGCGGGGTTGCTGCTTTGCCAGGTGGTGGTCGGGCCTTGCAGGTTGCCGTTGCTGTCGTAGTTCAGCGGGTAGGCCGGGGTGGCCAGGCTGGCGTCTTCCACCAGCGTGCAGTTGCGGTTGCCGCTGCCGCCGTGGCCGGCCTGGACGAACCAGTCCAGGCCCCAGGGCGTGTCGGTCTTGTCGGTGACCTTCTTGACCAGCTTCTGCATCGAGATGGAGCCATCCGAGCAGGTGGTGTGGTTGTGGAAGTCGCCGGTGACGTAGGTGCCGGCCGGCTTGGCAGCGCTGGCGACCTGCGGTGCGGCCACCAGCACCGTGGTGCCGAGGGCGGCGATGGCGGCCAGCGCGATGGGCGCGGGGCGGAAGACGGGTTTCATGCGGTTCTCTCCTCTGACGTGTAGCTGTGTGCAATGCGGGACCAACGAGCGGCGCGATGCTAGGCAGGCGCCATGACCACGGCGTGACGCGCGTGGTCAGCCGAAGCGCACGTAATCGATGTTGAGCGTGGCCGGCACCGGGCCGCCGTGCTCGAAGACCAGGGTCATCGGGTAGGTGCGGGCCACCTCCAGCGGGTGCTTCAGCCCCACCAGGCGCAGAAAGCTGCGGTCTTCGCGCAGCCAGGTCTCTTCGCCTTCGGGGATCACGAAGTCCACGCTGGGGCGGGCCAGCTCGCCGCCGATCTCGGCGCCTTCGGCCACCGGTGTCTGCACGCCGATCAGGCGGTCGGCGCGGGTCACCTCGTCGAACTTCATCGTCACCGCGATGCTGGTCTCGCCCGGCTGCGTGGCCCGGGTGTAGGGGTGGGTGATGCGCAGGTTGGGGCTGAAGTATTCGCAGGCGCGGGCTTGCGGCAGCAGGCCGGCAAGGCCCAGCGACAGGCCGGCCTGCAGGCCGCTGTACAGCAGCCGGCGGCGGTGGATGGGGTGGTTCATGAACTTCTCCTCGAGGCACGGCACGCTAGGCGGCCTTGGTGACCGCCCAATGACGCCGCGATGACAGCCGGCGCGCTGTCACGCGCCTGTCTTCGAAGCGCCATAGAGTCCGCGGCCACCCCCAACCCATGCCCTGCCGCAGGACCCCGCTCGATGGACGAGGTGATCGGACTCTTTGCCACGCCCTTCATGCGGCTGCCCGGCGCGCTGGACGCGCCGCTGGTCAAAGCCCTGGTCGAGCATTTTTCGGCCCGGGCCGCGGTGGAGAACAACAGCTCGGCGCAGCTGTCGCACACCCGCATGCTCAAGCCCAGCGACAGCCCGCTGCTGGTGGCGGTGGCCGAGCGCGTCACGCCCCGGCTGGCCGACTTCGGCGCGCTGCTGTTCGGTGAGCGGCTGGGCTGGTCGCTCAAGGAGATGTGGGTCAACGTCCTGGCGCAGGGCGGCCGCCAGGCCATGCACAACCATGCCAACAGCTTCATCTCGGGCGTGGTGTACCTGACGCCCACCCACCCCGATGCGCGCACCGTGTTCATGAAGGCGCCGGGCGGCACCGACTTCTCGTTCAAGAACGACCATGAAGGCAGCCGCACCGGCCCCTACAACGCCGACAAGTGGATCAGCCCCCAGCCCGAACCCGGCGACCTGGTGCTGTTTCCCAGCTACCTGATGCATGCCGTGCCCCCCAACCCCGGGGAGCAGCGCATCACCCTGGCCTTCAATGCCATCCCCACGCGGCTGGATTCCTGGGGCTACCGCATCGGCTTTACCGGATAGCCTGAACTTGTCCATGCAAGCTGCCGCCACCTTGCCCGCACCGGCCGCCCGCCTGGCCGGGCGCAGCGGCTGGCGTGCCGCGCTGGCCTTGATGCTGGCCTCTGGCGCTTCGGCGCTGGGCTACCAGATCGCCTGGACGCAGCAGGCCTCCTTGTGGCTGGGGCATGAGACGGCGGCGGTGCTGGCCGTGGTGGCGGCCTTTTTCGGCGGCCTGGGCCTGGGGGCGCTGCTGCTGTCGCCGCGCATCGGCCGCAGTGCGCGGCCTGCGCGCTGGTACGCCGGCTGCGAACTGGTCATCGGCGGCTGGAGCCTGGTGCTGGCGCTGCTGATGGCGCCCGCGGCCGAGCTGATGCTCGCACTCACCGGGCCGCAGCCCGGCGTGGCCTGGCAATGGGGCGTGGCCTTCATCGGCAGCTTGGTGCTGCTGCTGCCGGCCACCGCCGCCATGGGCGCCACGCTGCCCGCAATGGAGCGGGTGCTGGCCCCGCTGCGCGGCGATGGGGCCGCCACCGACGATGCCGGCCGCCGCCTGGCGCTGCTGTACGCGGGCAACACCGCCGGCGCGGTGCTGGGCGTGCTGGCCGTGGCCTTCTGGGCGGTGCCCACCTGGGGCCTGGCCCGCACCGCCGCGGCCTGCGCGGCGCTCAACCTGTTGTGCGCGGTGCTGGCGGTGTCGGTGTTCGACCGCGTGCACAAACCCGCGCCCGTCAGTGCTGCTTCAGCAAGCAGTTCGGCGCATGGCAGCGTCCGCTGGCCCGCCTTGCTGGCCGCCACCGGCGCCCTGGGCATCGGCTACGAAGTGCTGGTGGTGCGCGTGCTCAGCCAGGTGACGGAAAACACCGTCTACACCTTTGCCATGCTGCTGGCGGTGTACCTGGTGGGCAGCGCCATCGGCGCGGCGCTATACGCCCGCTGGCGCCGCCGCGCCACGCCGCAGGCGGCCGGCGACGCCAGCGTGCGCGACCGTCTGCTGGCCGCACTGGCCGCGGCCTGCCTGGCGGGCACTGCGGCGCTGTATGGGGCCGAGGCCTTGAAGGCCGCCGCCGTCGACACCTTGCTGCCGCTGGCTGGGGCCAGCCTGGCCGCGCCGCTGGCGGCCGAGGCGCTGCTGGCGCTGGTGGCCTTTTTGCCGCCCACGCTGGTGATGGGCTCCTTGTTCAGCCACCTGTGCAGCCAGGCCGCGCAAGCCGGCATCGGCTGGGGCCGCTGCCTGGGCTGGAACACGCTGGGCGCAGCGGCGGCGCCATTGGCCTTCGGCGTGCTGGCGGTGCCGGCCCTGGGCGCCAAGGCGGCGCTGCTGCTGGTGGCCGCCGGCTACCTGGCACTGTGCAGCGCCGGTGCCTGGGCCCGCGCCCCGGCCTGGGCGGTGGTGTGTGCCGGCCTGCTGCTGGCCCTGGCCACACCGCCGCTGCGCTTCGTGGAGCTGCCGGAAGGCGGCCGCATCGTGCGCTACACCGAGGGGCCGATGGCCGCCGTCAGCGTGGTGGAAGACGCGCAAGGCGTGGCCCGGCTGCGCATCAACAACCGGCAGCAGGAAGGCAGCAGCGCCACGCTGGCGGCCGATGCCCGCCAGGCACTGCTGCCGCTGCTGTTGCACCCGCAGCCGCAGCGTGCGCTGTTCCTGGGGCTGGGCACCGGGCTCACCGCCACCACCGCCGCGCAGGACGCGGCGCTGCAGGTGGATGCGGTGGAGCTGCTGCCCGAGGTCATCGAAGCAGCGGCCGACTTCCGCGAGCGGGTGTTCGAAGGCCAGCCCCAGCCGCGCCTGCACCCCCTGGCGGCCGACGCCCGCCGCTATGTGCGCACCAGCGACCAGCGCTACGACCTGATCGTGGCCGACAACTTCCACCCGGCGCGCAGTGGTTCGGGGGCGCTGTACACGGTGGAACATTTCCGCGCGGTGCAGGCGAGGCTGGCCCCAGGCGGCTTGTTCTGCCAGTGGCTGCCGCTGCACCAGCTGGACCTGGCCACGCTGCGCAGCATCGTGCGCAGCTTCCAGGCGGTGTACCCGCAGGCGCTGATGGTGCTGGCCACCAACAGCCTGGAAACGCCGGTGGTGGGCCTGCTGGCGCAGCAGTCGCCATCGCCCTGGTCACTGGCAGCGGTGCAGGCCCGGGTGGAGAGCGCGGCGCTGCCGGTGCGGCCGGCCGTCTTCGGCCTGCCCGATGCGTGGGCGGTGCTGGGCAGCTTCATCGCCGGCCCGGCGGCGCTGGCGCAGTGGTCGGCGGGCGCGCCGCTCAACACCGACGACCATCCGGTGGTGGCCTATGCCGCGCCGCGCATCACCTACGTGGCCGATTCATTGCCGCGCGACCGGCTGCTGAGCCTGCTGCAGCAGGTGCGGCTGCAGCCGGCCGAGCTGCTGGGTGCGCAGGCCGCGCCGGCCGATGCGGCGCGGCTGGCGGCCTACGGCGCGGCGCGCCAGCGCTTCCTGCAGGCCGGGCGCGACGTCAAGCCTTCGGCCGACGTGCGCCACATGCTGGCCCAGCTGCGCGAACCGCTGCTGGCGGTGCTGCGCACCAGCCCCGACTTCCAGCCCGCCGCCGAGCCGCTGCGGCGCATGGCCACTGCCTTGGCGGCCAGCGACCCGGTGGCCGCGCGCGCGCTGCAGCTGGAGCTCGACCGCACGCTGGCCGCCCATTGAGGGGGTGGCCGCGGTGACCGGCAGGGGCCACCGCCTTCAAGCTGTCAAAAACCGTCCCTAGACTGGTTTGAACCTGTACCGACACTATCACACGAGGAGGTAGTCCCATGAAGCATCTCGCGCTCATCGCCGCGCTGGCCACCGCCGCCGCTGCGCCGGCTTTCGCTGCCAGCCCCATCACCCTGACCTTCGAGGGCGTGGGCGACTACGGCACCGAAGTGGGCGAGTTCTACAACGGCGGCACCAGCGGTGCCGGCAACATGGGCAGCAACGTCGGCGTGTCCTTCACCTCGCCGATGCTGTCGCTGACCAACGACGTGCTGGGCCCGTATTTCTCGAACGCACCCAGCGCCGGCACCGTGGCCTTCGTGCAGGGCGGCGACGCCTTCGTCAACGTGGCCGCCGGCTTCTCGGGCTACCTGTCGTTCTTCTATGCCTCTGCTGCGCAGCTGAACAACACGGTCAACGTGTACTCGGGCCTCAACGGCACCGGCACGCTGCTGGGCTCGATGAGCCTGAACGCCAATGCCACCGCCGGCTGCAGCGACACGGCCTTCTGCAACTGGGAAAAGACCAGCCTGGTGTTCGGTGGCCTGGCCCGATCGATCCAGTTCGCGGACACGCAAGGCACCGTCGCCTTCGACAACCTGACGCTGGCCCCGGTGCCCGAGCCCAGCACCTATGCGCTGATGGCCGGTGGCCTGGGCGCCATGCTGTTCCTGGCTCGCCGTCGACGTCAGGACTGAGTCTTTCATCAACGACAACCGCGGCGCCGGTGGCGCCGCACCGGTGCAGCCGGCCGGTCCAGCCGCTGCACCGCCTTCAAGGCCCGCTTCACCCTGGCCGGGGTGGGCGGGCTTGTTTTTTGAGGCGGCTTCAGCTGCGCTTGCGCATCCGCGCCGGCGGCTGGCGCAGCGCGTCCACCACCAGCGAGAAGGCCGGTGATGGCTGGCGGCGGTGCGGGTAGTACAGGTAGTAGCCCTCGAAAGGCGGGCACCAGTCTTCCAGCACGCGTTGCAGCCGGCCCTCTTCCAGGTGCGGCGCAAACTCTTCTTCGGGCAGGTAGGCGATGCCCAGCCCCAGCAGGGCCGCCTGCACGATGTGCGGCGTGCTGTTGAGCGTGACCTGGCCGTCCACCCGCACCTTCAGCGCCTTGCCGCGGCGCTCGAACTCCCAGGCATACAGCCCGCCCAGCGTGGGAAAGCGCAGGTTGATGCAGCGGTGCTGCGTCAGCTCGTGCGGCGTGCGGGGCGGCGCCTGCCGCGCGAAGTAGTCGGGCGATGCCACTGCGGCCATGCGCAGCCGCGGGCCCAGCGGCACGGCGATCATGTCCTTGTCGATGGTGTCGCCCAGGCGCACGCCGGCATCGAAGCGGTCGGCCACGATGTCGCGAAAGCCGTAGTTCATGTCGAACTCGAGCTGGATGTCGGGGTAGGCCAGCAGCAGCGGCGCCAGCCGCGGCAGCAGTGTGTGGCGCAGCACATGGTCGCCGCAGGTGATGCGCACCGTGCCGGAGGGCTTGTCGCGCAGCGCGGACAGCTCGTCCAGTTCGGTCTCGATCTCGTCGAAGCGGTGGCCGATGGCCCGCAGCAGCCGCTCACCGGCCGCGGTGGGCGACACGCTGCGCGTGGTGCGGGTGAGCAGCCGGATTTCCAGCCGCGCCTCCAGCCCGCTGATGGCCTGGCTGAGCGCCGACTGCGTGACGCCCAGATGCGCCGCCGCGCGGGTGAAGCTGCCTTCGCGCGCGACGGTGACGAAGGACAGCAGGTCGTTGAGGTTGCGCTTGATCACGACGCCAGTGTCCCACGCGGATTGATCAGCCAGGCTAATTGAACATAGAAGCTTTGATTAGCTAGTCAAGCCGGCCGCGGATTTCCAGAATCCGCTCCATGAACCAACCGCTTGAAAGCCCTGGCGCGCAGGGCATGGACCGTCGCAGCGCGCTCATGATCAGCGCCGCCACCCTGGGCGTGGCCAGCCTGGGTGCCCAGGCCGCACCGCAGGCCGTCAGCCCCGCGCTGGCTTTGGGTAGCGCCTGGGACAAGACCTTCCCCCGCAGCGACAAGGTCGTGCACCGCAAGGTGAGCTTTCGCAACCGCTACGGCATCACGCTGGCGGCCGATCTCTATCAACCCAAGGGCGCTGCAGGCCGGCTGGCTGCACTGGCCATCGGCGGGCCCTTCGGCGCGGTCAAGGAACAGTCGTCGGGCCTGTATGCGCAGACCCTGGCCGAGCGCGGCTTTCTCACGCTGGCCTTCGATCCTTCGTACACCGGTGAAAGCGGCGGCCTGCCGCGGAACGTGGCCTCGCCCGACATCAACACCGAAGACTTCAGCGCCGCGGTGGACTTTCTGGGCCTGCTGCCCAACGTCGACCGTCAGCGCATCGGGGCCATCGGCATTTGCGGCTTTGCCGGCATGGTGCTGACGGCGGCGTCCGTCGATCCGCGCATCAAGGCGGTGGCCACCACCTCGATGTACGACATGTCGCGCAGCATCAGCCGCGGCTACCAGGATGGCTACACGCTGGCGCAACGCCGGCAGATCCTGGCGTACCTGGGCCAGCAGCGCTGGGCTGATGCGGAAAGCGGCCGCTACGCGCCCGGCCTGCACGAGGTGCCGTTCGATGCCGAAGGCCACATGGTTCGCAGCACGCGCGGGCTGCCCGAAACGCTGCCCGCCGATGCCAACCCGGTGCTGCGTGCGTTCTTCAACTACTACCGCCAGCCGCGCGGCTTCCACCCGCGCAGCATCAACTCCACCACGGCGTGGACGGCCACCACGCCGATGGCGTTCTTCGCCTTTCCGATGGCGGCGCACATCGAGATGATCGCGCCGCGTCCGCTGCTGCTGGTGGCCGGCGAAAACGCGCATTCGCGCTACTACTCGGAAGACGCTTACCGCGAAGCGGCCAGCCCGAAGGAACTGCTGATCGTGCCGGGTGCCGACCATGTCGACCTGTACGACCGGCTGGACAAGATCCCCTTCGACCGGCTCACCGCCTTCTTCCGCCAACACCTGGCCGCGCCTGCAGCGGCCTGACCTTCACCAGGAAACCCTCATGATCAAGGACAAGGTCGTCATCATCACCGGTGCTTCTTCCGGCATCGGCGAAGCCACCGCCCGGATGCTGGCCAGCCGCGGCGCCAAGGTGGTGCTGGGCGCACGCCGCGAAGACCGGCTGCAGCAGATCGCGCAGGACATCCGCGCCAGCGGCGGCGCCGTGGTCTGGCGCACGTTGGACGTGACCCGCCAGGAAGACAACGACCGGCTGGTTGAGCTGGCCAAGGCCGAGTTCGGTCGCGTGGACGTCACGTTCCTCAACGCCGGCCTGATGCCCGTCTCGCCGCTGTCGGCGATGAAAACGCACGAGTGGCAGCAGATGGTGGACGTCAACATCACCGGCGTGCTCAACGGCGTGGCGGCGGTGCTGCCCAGCTTCGTCGCGCAGAAGTCGGGCCAGGTGATCGCCACCTCATCGGTGGCAGGCCTGAAGGCTTATCCGGGCTGTGCGGTGTACGGCGGCAGCAAGTGGTTCGTGCGCAACTTCATGGAAGTGCTGCGCATGGAATCGGCGATGGAAGGCACGAACATCCGCACCACCACCGTCTACCCGGCGGCGATCAACACCGAGCTGCTGGGCAGCATCAGCGATGCTTCCACGCTGGGCGCGATGCAGGGCCTGTACCAGACCTACGGCATCTCGCCCGAGCGCATCGCCAGCGCGGTGGCCTTCGCGATCGACCAGCCGGAAGACACCGCGGTCAGCGAACTCACCGTCGGTCCGGCCAACCAGCCCTGGTAGGCCAGCGCCAAGCCAGCGCAGCCGCCACCAGCGCGGCCACGGCCAGGCCGGCCAGAGACGCGCCCGCCACCTCTTCAGGCCGCGGGCGGGCCACGAAGCGCGGCTGCGCCGCGAAGTCGTGGCGGGTGAAGCGCCGCTCGTCGAACAGGTAGGGGTAGTAGTACTGCCGCAGCCGCGCATGGAAGGCGGCGATGTCGTCCTGGTAGGCCAGCTGGGCCTGCAGGTCGGTGTCGGCCTGGCGGTGCAGCGCCGTCTGCACGCCCACGCCGGGCAGCAGCCAGCCCAGCCGGGCCGTCCACTGCTGGCGGGCCTGCAGGCTGGCGCGGTAGGCCTGGAACGCGTCGGCCACCGATTCATCGCCCAGTTGCTGGAAGGCGTAGTACCACTTCCAGCTGAAGCCGGCCGGCAGCGCCGTGCTGTGCCGCCACTGCGGATGCGTCTGGAAGAAGCGCTGCAGCGTGGCCTCGCGCGGTTCGTCCCAGGCGCCGTGCACCGCCTGCCGCTGCGCCAGCATCAGGTCCACGCCCTGGTGCACCGGCACCGCGCGGGCCAGCACCGCATTGGCCAGCGTGGGCAGCAGCAGCGTCAGCAGCACCCAGCCGCCCACCAGCGCGGTGGCACTGGCGGCCGGGCTGGCGATGCGGGTGGCCAGCACCACCGACAGCGCCGCCCAGAACAGCACATAGGCCGTGGTGGCCGCCACCACGCCGGCCAGCAGTCGCACCGGCATGCCCTGCCACAGGGCCGCGGCCAGCACCGGCAGCAGCAGGCCACCCAGGGCCAGCCCCGCGCGCAGGCCGGCGCGGCGCAGCCACAGCCCGCGCCCGCTGCCGCCAGGCAAGGCCAGCAGCAGCCCCAGCCGGCCGGCCCGCCGCTCGCCCGACACCAGGTCGTACAGCAGCGCGATCAGCACCAGCGGCGCCAGGTACACGAGCACGAAGGCATAGTCGAAGCGACCCGCCAGCGCCAGCTCGGGGTTGAAGGTCTCGCCTTCATGCAGCTGCGCCTGCAGCGCCAGCGCACGCACGCGCAGCACGTAGGGCGTGGCATCGCGCAGGCCCAGCGCCAGGAAGGCGGCCGGCGAAGGCGCATCCCAGGTGTCGTGGAAGGTGTAGTAGGCGGCATTGCCCGCGTCACCGGCGCGGGTGAGCTTGTCGGCCTGCTCTTGCAGCACCTGCTGCTGCAGCTGTGCCAGGTGGGCCAGCGTGTGCTGCTGGCGGGCCACCTCGCGCAGGCCGGCCAGCACCGCCAGCGTGGACAGCGCCAGCAGCAGCACCAGCGCGGCCACGGCCGGCCGGCTGCGCAGCAGCAGGCGTGCTTCATGGGTCCAGGCTTTCATCGCACCAGCCTCCCCAGGCGGCGGGTGGCCGCGGCCAGCAGCAGCGCCAGCACGCCGGCCCAGGCCAGCAGCACCACGGCCGCGGGCGCGGCCCGGCGCAGCGCATCGGTGGCCGGTGGCGGCGTGAAGGAGAAGTCGGCCAGGCCGTGCCAGTGCTCGCGGCCGATGCGCACGTCGCGGGTGGACTTGTCCTGCGTGAACTGCACCTTGTCGGCCTGCAGCTGGTTGAGCGCCTGCACCAGGTGGTAGCGGTATTGCTCGGCCTGCTCGACGAAACGCCGGTAGCTGGCCAGGTCGGTGCCGGCCGCAGCCATGGACACACGGCGCAGCGCCAGCACCGGGCTCAGCAGCGCGAAGCGGTCCACCCATTGCAGCTGGTCGGTCTGGCGGCCGAAGCTCTCGGCGGCATGGCGGTTGAACAGTTCGCTGGTCAGGCGTTCACCTTCCATGCCCAGCAGGCGCTTGTAGTTGACGGGCAGGTCTTCCACCCGGCTGACGCCGTACTGCGCCAGCACCTTCTGCTTGAAGGCGTTGAAGTACGGGTCGTTCGGGTTGTGGCTGTCGCCCAGCGCGGCCAGCTCACGGGCCACCTGGATGTCGGTCTCGAAGCGGGTGGGCAGGGCCAGCAGCGATGCCGCGGCCTCCGGCGCCAGGCGCGGCACCAGCACCACGCTGCAGGCCCAGGCGGCCAGCAGCGCCACCAGCGCATCGCGCCCGCGCGGCAGCCAGGCCGAGACGGCCACCACCGCCAGCACCCACAGCGCCAGCCACAGCCCATGCGCGGCCAGCAGCAGCGCAGCCAGGCCGGCCGGCGCCGTGGTGGTGCCGGCGATGGCGGCCAGCGCCACGGCTGCGGGCAGCAGCATCAGCGCCGCCACGCCGCCCAAGGCCAGCAGCTTGCCGGCCACCAGCTGGCCGGGCCGCAGGCCTTGCGCCAGCAGCACCCGCAGCGTGCCCGATTCACGCTCGCGCGCCACCGATGCATGGCCGATGAACACCAGCAGCAGCGGCGCCAGCACCTGCAGCACGAAGGCGGGCGTGAGCTGGCCGAAGCGCAGCAGCAGCGACGACTGCCGCACGTCGCCGAAGTTGGCGCTGTTCTGCCGGTGGCCTTCCAGGTACAGCGTGTGGCCGGTGTAGCCGTCCACGCCGGGGTCGAAGGCGGCCAGCGGGCTCAGCGGCCGGAACACGAAATGGCCGTAGTGCACCATGCGGTGCGGGTGGCGGTCGGGCTGCGATTCGAATTCTTCATGCGCCTGCGCCTGGTAGCGGCTGCGCTGCGCCTCGGCGCTGCGCTGGCTGTCCCAGGCGGTGAAGGCAGCGGCCACCAGCAGCATCAGCAACAGCGCCAGCGCGGGCAGCGCCACCTTGTCGCGGCGCAGCAGCCGCCACTCTTCCTGGGCGATGCGGCGCACCATGCCGCCAGGGCGCGGGCGGGTGGCCGGCGCGGCATGGGCCACGGGCACGGCGGCCGTCATGCCGCCACCTCGGGCGCGGCATAACGCTGGTGCAGCTGGCGCACGTCGAAGCGTTCGCTGCCGGCGGCGGCCACTTCCTCGCGCAGGCGGCCACCGTCGATGAAGCCGATGCGGTCGGCCACGTCTGCCGCGCCCAGCAGGTCGTGGGTGACCATCAGTACCGCCACGCCCTGGTCCCGCAGCCACAGCAGCAGGCGGCTGAATTCGGCGGTGGCGCGTGGGTCCAGGCCCGAGGTGGGCTCGTCCAGCAGCAGCGCCGGCACCCGCCGCGCCAGCGCCAGCGCAATGGCCACCTTCTGCCGCATGCCCTTGGAAAAGCCGCCCACGCGGCGGTCGTGGGCGGCGCTGTCCAGGCCGGCTTCGGCCAGCGCGCGGCCGATGTCGGCCGCCTCGGCCGGCTGGCCGGCCAGGTGCAGCAGGTAGCTCAGGTTCTCGCGCGCGCTGAGGTGCTCGTACAGCGCCACGTTCTCGGGGATGTAGGCCAGCCGGCTGCGGGCGGCGGCAGGCTGGGTCACCGGGTCGAGACCGTCCACCCGCACCTGGCCGGAGGCCGGCTGCAAAAAGCCCAGGAACAGGCTGAGCGTGGTGGTCTTGCCGGCGCCGTTGGCGCCCAGCAGCGCATAGATCTCGCCGGCCTGCACCGTCAGGTCGAGCCCGTGCAGCACGGTGCGCGTGCCGTAGCGGGCGGTCACGGCGCTGGCTTGCAGCACCGGCGGCGGGGGAAGGGTCTCGGTCATCGTGAAGGTCCTCAGAACCGGGCCTGCAGCCCCAGCGTGAAGTTGCGCGGCGTGCCCGGCGTCACCCACACGCGGCTGTAGGAGCTGGTGTAGATGTCGCGGTCAAACACGTTGTCGATGTCCAGCGTCAGCCGCAGCGTGGGCGTGATGCGCCAGTAGCCGGTGAGCTTGGCGGTGGTGTAGGCCGGCAGCTCGAAGGCGGGC
>NZ_CAXFDV010000032.1:0-3904 GCF_964001545.1 uncultured Aquincola sp. | reverse complement strand
TCGTTGGGCGACGACGGCGCGGCGCTCACCATGCGGCGCGCGGGCAGGGCAGGGGCGCCGAAATCGTCGGTCTGGATGCTCATGGCCCATTATCCCCAGCGGCCTGCCCGCGCCCGTTAACATGCGCCCGCCGTGACCACCCCCTTCCGCCTTCACCCGCTGCGCCGCGCAGCCTGGCTCGCGCTCTGCGCGATGCTGTGGCTGGCCCTGGCGCCGACCGTGGTGCATGCGGTGGAAGCCGCGCAGGGCCCGATGCCCTGGGCGCAGATCTGCTCGGCCAGCGGCTTCAAGCCCGCGCCGGGCAGCCCGTCGGAGGCGGCCGACCATCTCCAGTCTCACTGCCCCTTCTGCGCGCTGTCGCAGCTGGGCGCCACGCTGCCTCCACCGCCGGCGGCCTTCGTCTTCCTGCCCGACGAGCGCGCGCACGAAGTGCCCGCGCTCTTCCTGCAGGCGCCGCACACGCTGCATGCGTGGCGGCATGCGCTCTCGCGCGGCCCGCCTTCTTTCGCCTGAACCTGCCTCGCCCGCCCGCCGCTGCGCGCCCTGCGTGGCGGCAGGCGACTGCCGCCGGTGGCCTGCGCCCTTGCGCGCCGCGCCGGCCCGCCGTTCAGGAGTTCTTGTCCGTGAATCCAAAGATCCATCGGGCCGCGCTGGGTGCGCTGGCCCTGGCCGCGCCCGTTTGCAGCTTCGCGGCCGATGCCGCCATCGTCGAAGTGGTGGGTGGCCGGCCCAGCTCGCTGCCCACCCACCTGCCCACCACCATCGAGGGCATCACCGCCGCGGAGATCGCCGAGAAGATCAACGCCACCGACAGCGAAGATGCGCTCAAGTACCTGCCCAGCCTGCTGGTGCGCAAGCGCTACATCGGCGACTACAACCACGCGGTGCTGTCCAGCCGCGCTTCGGGCACCGGCAACAGTGCCCGCTCGATGGTATTTGCCGACGGCATCCTGCTGTCCAACTACCTGGGCAACGGCGCCAGCTTCACGCCGCGCTGGGGCCTGGTGAACCCGGAAGAGATCGAGCGGGTGGACGTGCTATACGGCCCGTTCTCGGCGGCCTACGGCGGCAACTCGGTGGGCGCGGTGGTCGACTACGTCACCCGCATGCCCACCCGCTTCGAGGCGCACGCCAAGGTGGGTTTCTTCAGCCAGCCCTTCGACCTTTACGGCACCCACGAGACCTACACCGGCTGGCAGACCAGCGCCTCGCTGGGCAGCCGCAGCGGCGCCTGGTCGTGGTGGCTGTCGGCCAGCCGGCTCGACAGCGAAGGCCAGCCGCTGACCTTTCCCACGCGGCTGCGGTCGCAGGGCGGCACACCCGCCGCCGCCGCGGTGCCGGTGACCGGCGCCGTGGCCGGGCTGGACAAGAGCAACCTGCCCTGGTGGCTGCTGGGCAGCGCCACCCAGTACCGCACCCAGCAGGACCAGGCCAAGCTGAAGCTGGCTTACGACTTCGCGCCCGGCCTGCGCGCCACCTACGTGGTGGGCCTGTGGCGCAACACCGCGGTGGGTCAGTCGGCCAGCTACCTGCGTGATGCGGCCGGCCAGCCCGTGTACAGCGGCCCGGTCATCATCGATGGCCGTGGCTACACCCTGGGCGCCACCGACTTCAACCAGTCGCGCGAGGGCCTGCAGCACCTGATGCAGGGCCTGACGCTGCAGCAGCGCAGCGGCGGCGTGTTCGACTGGAAGCTGGCCGCCAGCGGCTACGACTACCGGCGCGACCGCCAGCGCACCCCCACCGTGGCCAAGCCGGCGGCCGATGACGGTGGCGCCGGCCGCCTGACCGACCTCGGCGGCACCGGCTGGGACACGCTGTCGATGGACGCCATCTGGCGCCCCGGCGGCGCCCACCAGCTGGAATTCGGCCTGCAGCAGGAGCAGTACCGCTGGCGCCAGGCCATCGGCAACACCGCCGACTGGGTCGATGGCAGCGTCACCAGCCCCTCCAGCGGCTTCAGCGGCAACACGCGCTTGCGCAGCCTGTACCTGCAAGACGCCTGGACGCTGGCGCCGCAGTGGAAGGCGTTGCTGGGCGCCCGCTTCGAGCATTGGCAGGCCTGGGGCGGCGAAAAGACCGTGGGCAGCGGCGCGCCGGTGCCCTTCGCCGACCGCAGCGAGCACGCCACCTCGCCCAAGTTGGCGCTGGGCTGGCAGCCCTCGGCCGATTGGTCGGTGAAGCTGGCCACCGGCCGCGCGGTGCGCATGCCCACCGTGGCCGAGCTGTTCCAGGGCACGCCGGGCGACAACCCGCCGGTCAACAACCCGGCGCTCAAGCCCGAGCGGTCGTGGACCACCGAACTGGCCTCCACCTGGAGCCTGGGGCTGCACCGGGTGCGTGCCTCGCTGTTCCATGAGGACACCCACGACGCGCTGTACGCGCAGACCATCGCCGGCACGCAGCCGCTGGTCAGCAGCACGCAGAACGTGGGCCGCATCCGCACCCGCGGCGTGGAAGGCGTATTCGAAGGCACCGACGTGGCGCTCAAGGGCTTTGACCTGCTGGCCAGCCTGACCTTCGCCGATTCGCGCATCCTGGACAACGCAGGCTTTGCTGCCAGCGAAGGCAAGCTGCAGCCGCGGGTGCCGCGCTGGCGCGGCAGCCTGCTGGCCACCTGGCGCGCCACCGAAAGGCTGTCGGCCAGCTTTGGCGCCCGCTACGGCAGCACGCAGTACGGCACGCTGGACAACAGCGACGGCCACGGCACGGCCTACCAGGGCTTTTCGCGCTACTTCACCACCGACCTGCGGCTGCGCTACGCCATCAACAAGCAGTGGTCGGCGGCTTTCGGCATCGACAACCTGAACAACGCCGAGTACTGGAACTTCCACCCCTACCCGCAACGCACCTACAGCGCCGAGCTGAAGTTCGACCTGTGACAGAGCGCACCATGACCAAGACGATCAAGACCCTGCTGCTGGCCGCCACGGCCGCCGGCCTGTGCCACACCGCCAGCGCCCACGTGGTGCTGGACCAGCCCGCCGCGCTGGCCGGCAGCAGCTACAAGGCCACACTGCGCATCGGCCACGGCTGCGACGGCCGCGCCACCACGCTGGTGAAGGTGCTGGTGCCCGAAGGCATGCGCGGCGCCCGGCCCATGCCCAAGGCCGGCTGGACGCTGCAGACCACCAAGGCGCCGCTGGCCCAGCCCTACGACAGCCACGGCAAGCGCATCACCGAAGACGTGCGCGAGATCACCTGGGAAGGCGGGCCTTTGCCCGACGCCTGGGCCGACGAATTCAGTTTCGTGGCACAACTGCCGGCCCAGCCGGGCCCGTTGCCCATCCAGGTGCTGCAGCAATGCGGCAATGAAGCCCGGCTCGAATGGTTCGACGTGGCCGTGCCCGGCGCCAAGCCCCCACGCTCACCGGCACCGGTGCTCGACGTGCTGCCCGGCGACGGCAGCGGCCACGCCCATTGATTCACCCACACCAGGAGAAAGACATGACCTTGAAAACCCGCCTCGCCACCGCGCTGCTGCTGGCCGCCGCCGCCACCGCCGCCATGGCCCAGCCCAAGGTGGAGGCTGCCTGGTCGCGGCCCACGGTGCAGGGCCAGAAGGCCGGCGGCAGCTTCCTGCGCATCGAAAGCCCGACGGCCGACCGCCTGGTGGGCGGCAGCAGCCCGGTGGCCGGCCGCGTGGAACTGCACACGATGAAGATGGAAGGCGACGTGATGCGCATGCGCGAGGTCGACGGCATCGAGGTGCCGGCCGGCCAGGCCGTGGCGCTGCAGCCCGGTGGCCTGCACCTGATGCTGATGGACCTGAAGTCGCCGCTGAAGGCCGGCGACCGCTTTCCGCTGACGCTGAAGTTCGAGAAGGCGGGTGAAGTGCCGGTGCAGGTGGAGGTGCGGACCGCCGCGCCCGGTGCTGCGCCGGGTGGCAAGGCCGAGGCCGAAG
>NZ_CAXFDV010000031.1:0-3321 GCF_964001545.1 uncultured Aquincola sp. | reverse complement strand
GCTCCGCGTACACGCGGGTGGCCGTCACCAGCGCCAGGCCCTCGGCCGCGGCCAATGCGCGGTGCGTGGGCAGGCGGGTGCCGGGCGGCAGCCGGCCCTGGCGGATGTCGGCGGCCAGGCGGTCCACCAGCGGCTTGTAGCGGGGCAGGGGCATGGCGGGGCGTATCCATGACAATCGTTTGATCGTATCGGATGGTGCCCCTAGCATCGGCCGCATGCACACCGCCATCCTCACCTTTGAAGGCTTCAACGAGCTGGACTCGCTCATCGCGCTGGGCCTGCTGCGCCGCATCCAGCGCCCCGGCTGGCGCGTGACGCTGGCCACGCCCACGCCTCAGGTGCGCTCGATGAACGGCGTGGTGATGGAGGGGCAGAGCACGTTGGAAGAAGCCAGCCAGGCCGACGCGGTGATCGTGGGCAGCGGCCTGCTCACGCGGCAGGTGGTGGCCGACGCCGCGCTGATGGCGCGGCTGCAGCTGGACCCCGCGCGGCAACTGATCGGCGCCCAATGCTCCGGCGCGCTGGTGCTGGCGAAGTTGGGCCTGCTGCAAGGCGTGGCGGCCTGCACCGACCTGACCACCAAGCCCTGGGTGCAAGAGGCCGGCGTCAGCGTGCTCGACCAACCCTTCTTCGCCCGCGGCAACGTGGCCACCGCTGGCGGCTGCCTGGCCGCGCAGTACCTGGCCACCTGGGTCATCGCCCGCACCGAAGGCGTGGAGGCGGCGGCCCAGGCCATGCACTACGTGGCCCCGGTGGGCGAGAAGGACGAGTACGTCGCGCGCGCCCTGCGCAACGTGTCGCCCTGCCTGGCCTAGCGATACGCCTGGTACGTCGCCGTCTCGAAGTTGACGTAGCCCATGAACGAGCCCGGGTCGCCGAAGGGCAGGATCTGGGTGGCCCAGAAGCCGCCGATGCCGCTTTCGCGGTCGACCCAATAGAACAGGTTGGCCAGGCCGGCCCAGCCTTGCGCGCCGGCCGGGCGGCCGGTGGGGGCGGGGGCTTCGTTGATCATGAAGGGCAGCGACCAGGCCTTGGGCAGGCCGGGGAAAAACTCCGCGTCGTTCGACAGCGCCTTGATCACGCCCGGCAGCATCGTCACCTGGAGCTTGGGGTCCAGGTGGCGCTGGCAGGCCATGGCCACCGTCTCGGGCTTGAGCACGCGGCCGTGCGGGCCGGCGCCGTCGTTCAGCCACATGCGGATGAACTTCATGTACTCACCCACCGTGCCATACAGGCCGTGGCCGCCGCAGTGCACCTCGGGCTGGGCCGGCAGCTCGAAGTCCATCGCTTCCAGCCGGCCGTCGGGGTGGCGCGCATGCATGCCGGCCACGCGGCTGCGCAGCCGGTCGTTGATCTCGAAGGTCATGTCCTCGATGCCCAGCGGCGCAAAGATGCGCTGGCGGAACACCTCGCCCAGCCGCAGGCCGGTGATGCCTTCCACCACCTGGCCTACCCAGTCGATGTTGCTGCCATATTCCCAGCGCTCACCGGGGTCGAACAGCAGCGGCGTTTGCAGCGCGGCCCGCGTGGCGGTGATCACGCTGGGCTGCTTGCCCGCATCGGCCAGGCGCTTGTAGTTTTCGTTGAAGAAGTCGTAGCCAAAGCCGCCGGTGTGCGTCAGCAGCTGGCGGGTGGTCACCTGCGTCTTGGGCGGGCGCGTGCGGGCGTTGCCGTGTTCGTCCACGCTTTCCAGCACCTGCAGCTGGCCGATGGCCGGCGCATACCGCGCGGCCGGTGCGTCCAGGTCCAGCTGGCCGCTTTCCGCCAACTGCAGCGCGGCGGTGGCGGTGATGGCCTTGGTGGTGGAGAAGATGGCAAACACCGTGTCGGTGCTCATCGGCGCCGGTGCGCCCACGCGGCGCACGCCGGCCGCGCCCTCATACACATTGCCCTGCCGGTCGGTGACCATCGCCACCACGCCGGGCACCTGGGGGCTGTCTTCCACCGTGCTCTTCAAGATGGAGTCCAGCGTGGCCTGCAACTGCTTGCTCATGGGTTTGTCTCCTGTGCTGTGGTCAGTGCATCTCGAATCCCGGGTAGCCGTCGCGCGCTACCTCGTCGCAGCGGCGCTTGTAGTCGCCCACGCCGCCGGTGTAAGACAGTACGCGCCGTGGCTTACCCGGCACGTTGGAACCCACATACCAAGAAGTGGTCTTGCTGATCAGCGTGGCATTGGCCGTCTCGTCGTGGTGCCGCACCCAGGCGGCTTCGGTTGCGGCGGTGGGCTCTACCACCCGCTTGCCCTGGCGGCGCATGTGGCCCACCAGGCCGGTGATCCACTCGGTTTGCTGCTGCAGGCAGGTGGTCATGTTGCACAGCGCGGCCGATGGCGCCAGCGGCACCGCCGTGGTCAGCAGGTTGGGGTAGCCGTGCTTGGCCAGGCCCATCGTCGTGCGTATGTCGGTGAACCAGTCGTCGCGCAGTGAACGGCCGCCCCGGCCGCGGATGTCGATGCGCGTCAACGCGCCGGTGCCCGCGTCAAAACCCGTCGCCAGCACGATCACGTCCAGCTCATGCACCGTGCCATCGGCCAGCTCGATGCCCTGCGGCACGATGCGCGCAATCGGGTTGGCCTTGACGCTCACCGCCTCTACGTTGGGGCGGTGGTACACCTCCAGGTAGTTGGTTTCCAGCGGCACGCGGTGGGTGCCAAAGCCGTAGTCCTTGGGAATCAGCAGCTCGCACAGGCGCGGGTCCTTCAGGCGCTGGCGCATCTTCTCGCGCACGAATTCCGAGATCTCTTCGCTGATCTGCTCGTCAAAGAACATCTCGGCGTACGAGGCCAGCCACAGCTTGAGTGAACCATCGGCATGCACCTCTTCCAGCCAGGCGCGGCGCTGCTCGGGCGTGTCCTTGGCCCACTGGCGGGTGAAGTCGTACTCGAAGCCGGTGAAGCTGTTGGGCAGCGTGGCGCGCAACTCTTCGAAGCGCGCCTTGTACGCCGCGGCTTCCTGCGGGCCGTAGCTGGGGTTCTTCATCGGCAGCACGTACTGCGGCGTGCGGATGAACACCTTCAGCTGCTTGACCTGATCCGCAATGGTCTGGATCACCTGGATGCCGGTGGCGCCGATGCCCACCACGCCCACGCGCTGCTCGCGCAGGTCCAGCGGCTGGTGCGGCCAGCGGCCGGTGTGGAAGATGCGGCCGGCAAAGCTCTCCTGCCCCTCGAACACCTTTTCCATCGGCGCCGACAGCATGCCGGCACAGGTGATCAGGTACTGGGTGTCGATCTGCTCGCCGGTGTCGGTGCTCACCCGCCAGCGGCCACGGCTGTCGTCCCACTCGGCGCGGGTGATGCGGGTGTTGAACTGGATGTCGGGC
>NZ_CAXFDV010000030.1:0-4672 GCF_964001545.1 uncultured Aquincola sp. | reverse complement strand
TGATCGGCCGCGCGCCCGGCGCCAACACCTTTGCCACGATGAACGGCGTGCTGCTGGAAAACCGCATGCTGTTCATCGCTGACACCTTCGTCAACGAAGAGCCCAGCAGCGAGGCGCTGGCCGAGATCGGCTCGATGGCGGCCGAAGAACTGCGCCGATTCGGCGTGCCGCCCAAGGCGGCCTTCCTGTCGCACTCGATGTTCGGCTCCAGCACGCGGGCCTCTGCCAAGCGCATGCGCCGGGCGGCGGCGCTGTTCCGCGAGCAGAACCCCGACATCGAATGCGAAGGCGAGCTGCACGGCGACGCCGCGCTCTCGGAAGACATCCGCGGCCGCTTCCTGCCCGAGAACCAGCTCACCGGCGAAGCCAACCTGCTGCTGCTGCCCAACATCGACGCGGCGCACATCCTGTTCAACGTGCTCAAGGTCACCAGCGGCAACGGCGTGACCGTGGGCCCGGTGCTGCTGGGCGCGGCCCGCCCGGTGCACATCCTCACCCCTTCGGCCACGGTGCGCCGCATCGTCAACATGACGGCGCTGGTGGTGGCCGACGTGGCGGCCCAGTCCGCCACCGCCGCCGCCTGAACCGTCACCGACCCAACCGACCCCGATCCATCTCCCATGAACCGTCAAACCAAGATCGTTGCCACGCTGGGCCCTGCCTCTTCCTCACCCGAAGTGCTGGAGCGGATGATCCGCGCTGGCGTGGACGTGGTGCGGCTGAACTTCTCGCACGGCAAGGCGCAGGACCACATCGACCGGGCCGCGATGGTGCGTGAGGTGGCTCGGCGCGTCGGCAAGGCCGTGGCCGTGATGGCCGACCTGCAGGGCCCGAAGATCCGCGTCGGCAAGTTCGAAGGCGGCAAGACCGAGCTGATCCCCGGCCAGCGCTTCGTGCTGGACGGCGGCACCACCGAGCTGGGCACCAACGAGCGCGTGGGCCTGGACTACAAGGAACTGCCGCGCGACGTGAAGCCCGGCGACGTGCTGCTGCTCAACGACGGCCTGCTGGTGCTGGACGTGGAGGGCGTGCACGGCGACCAGGTGCACACCATCGTGCGCATCGGCGGCGAGCTGTCCAACAACAAGGGCATCAACAAGCAGGGCGGTGGCCTGACCGCGCCGGCGCTGACCGGCAAGGACATGGAAGACATCAAGACCGCGATGAGCTTCCAGTGCGAGTACGTGGCGGTGAGCTTCCCCAAGAACGCCACCGACATGGAAATGGCCCGCCAGCTGGCCAACATGGCCGGCGAGCCGTGGCGCCACAAGCCCGCGATGATCGCCAAGATCGAGCGCAGCGAAGCCATCCCGGTGCTCGAGCAGATCCTCAAGGCCAGCGACGGCATCATGGTGGCGCGTGGCGACCTGGCGGTGGAAGTGGGCAACGCGGCGGTGCCGGCGCTGCAAAAGCGCATGATCAAGATGGCCCGCGAGATGGACAAGGTGGCCATCACCGCCACGCAGATGATGGAGAGCATGATCGTCAACCCGGTGCCCACCCGCGCCGAGGTGAGCGACGTGGCCAACGCGGTGCTGGACGGCACCGACGCGGTGATGCTCAGCGCCGAGACGGCCGCCGGCCGCTACCCGGTGGAAACCATCGAGCAGATGGCCGCCATCGCCTTCGAGGCCGAGCGCGCCGAAGACGTGCGCCTGGACGCCGACTTCACCAACAAGCGCTTCGGCCGCATCGACCAGTCGATCGCGATGGGCGCGCTGTTCACCGCGCACCACCTGGGCTGCAAGGCCATCCTGGCGCTGACGGAAAGCGGCTCGACCGCGCTGTGGATGAGCCGCCACCGCATCCACACGCCGATCTACGGCCTGACCAGCCAGGCCACCAGCGAGCGCCGCATGGCGCTCTACCGCAACGTGCAGCCGATGATCATGCCCACCTTCACCGACCGCGATGCGGCGCTGGAAAAGGCCGAGGCCCTGCTCATCGAGCGTGGCGTGCTGATGCCGGGCGACACCTACGCCATCACCTGCGGCGAGCCGATGGGGTACCCCGGCGGCACGAACATGCTCAAGGTCTGCCGCGTGGGCTGAATGGAGCACCCGGCTTCATGGAACCATGAAGCCACCCGCCGAGCGGGTTGCGCGGCCGCCTTCGGAGCGGCCGTGCGCCGGCCGCGTCAGTCCAGCCGGAACGACACGCCGGTGATGAAGAGCGTGTCGCCCTTCTTCAGCCCGGGGCCGGGGTCGCTGTCGTAGCGGTGCGAGATGCTGGCGGTCAGCGCCAGGCGGCGGGTCATGGCCACCGACAGGCTGGCGTCGAACACCGCGCGCAGCTGGTCGTTGTTGCGCAGGTTGGGCAGCAGCGTCAGCTTCTGGCGGAAGGTGGTGGTGTCGGTGAAGCGGTGGCTGGACTCTTCGGCCAGGATCAGTTCGGTGTTGCTGTACGAGTCGCGCTCGCTGCCGTCCACCACTTCGGGCTCTACGTAGCGTTCGCGCGAGTAGCCCAGGCCGGTGGACACGTCGAAGGTGAGGTCGTCGCGCCGGATCACGTGGTAGCCCGCGCCCGCGCCGATGGACGCGCGCGACGACAGGTTGGCCGGTTCGTCGCGCAGCGCATCGAACTGGCCGAAGCCGAACCAGCGGGCGCTGATGTCGCGCTGGTAGTGGGTGCCGGCGGCCAGCCGGTTCTCGGATTCGGCGCCGTCGTTGTTCACGTACAGCGCCTTGCCGTTGAAGGTCAGCTTGTCGATGGTGGTGGCCTTCACCGCCTCGCCGCTGAGGTTGATGCTGGTCGAGTCGCTGTTGCCGGACGACAGGCTGGCGCCCGCGGTGAACAGCGCACGCCATTGGCCGTCGTTCTTGACGGTGACCTGGGCCAGGGTGCTGAGTGGCGCCAGCGTGGTGGCTAGGCAGGCGGTGGCAAGGGCAAGTCGCATCGGCGGCATCGGTAGGGTCCTTCGGTGGTAGGGGGTGCGTCACCCCCGGGGGTGGTGGAAGCCGCTGTGTTGGCAAGCTCCGATCCCGCAGTGCAGCAATTGCTTGCGCACCCCCGGTTACGACGTAGGTACATCGACCCCATCGGACCGTAAAATCCGTCACATCGGAGCGCTGGGCCGGCTCGGCCCTGCGTGCTCCCCCCGCATCACCCACTCTCCCAGGAAGTTGTCATGCCCCTCGTTTCGATGCGCCAGCTGTTGGACCACGCGGCCGAAAACGGCTACGGAATCCCGGCGTTCAACGTCAACAACCTCGAGCAGGTCCAGGCCGTGATGTCGGCGGCAGACGAGGTCGGTGCGCCGGTCATCCTGCAGGCCAGCGCCGGCGCCCGCAAGTACGCCGGTGAGCCCTTCATCAAGCACCTGATCCAGGCCGCGGCCGAGATGTACCCGCACATCCCGCTGGTCATGCACCAGGACCACGGCACCAGCCCCAAGGTCTGCGAAGGCGCCATCCAGCTGGGCTTCGGCTCGGTGATGATGGACGGCTCGCTGATGGAAGACGGCAAGACCCCCGCTTCGTTCGACTACAACGTCGACGTCACCCGCCGCGTGGTCGACATGGCGCACAAGGTCGGCGTCACCGTCGAAGGTGAACTGGGCTGCCTGGGCAACCTGGAAACCGGTGAGGCCGGCGAAGAAGACGGCATTGGCGCCGAAGGCAAGCTGGACCACAGCCAGATGCTGACCGACCCCGAAGAAGCCGCCGTCTTCGTCAAGGCCACCCAGCTGGACGCGCTGGCGATCGCCATCGGCACCAGCCACGGCGCTTACAAGTTCAGCCGCAAGCCCACCGGCGACATCCTGGCCATCAGCCGCGTCAAGGAAATCCACGCCCGCATCCCCAACACCCACCTGGTGATGCACGGCTCTTCGTCGGTGCCCGAAGACCTGCTGGCCATCATCAACCAGTACGGCGGCAAGATGAAGGAAACCTACGGCGTGCCGGTCGAAGAGATCCAGGAAGCCATCAAGTTCGGCGTGCGCAAGATCAACATCGACACCGACATCCGCCTGGCGATGACCGGTGCGGTGCGCAAGTTCATGGCCGAGAACCCGGACAAGTTCGACGCCCGCGAGTGGCTCAAGCCCGCCCGTGAAGCCGCCAAGCAGATCTGCAAGCAGCGCTATCTGGAGTTCGGCTGCGAAGGCCAGGCCGGCAAGATCAAGGGCCTCTCGCTGACCGACATGGCCGGCGCCTACGCGGCCGGCAAGCTGGCGCAAACCGTCGTCTGATGGGGCAGGCCCGCCGATAGAATCGAGGGCTTTTCTCACACCGGCCCGTTCCGGGCCCGCCGAGCCATGACAGCCGCCCTCCACACGTCGTCGATCACCTCGCTGCCCCTGCTTGCCCGGGGCAAGGTCCGCGACAACTACGCGGTGGGCGACGACCGGCTGCTGATGGTGGCCAGCGACCGGCTCTCGGCCTTCGACGTGATCATGGGCGAGCCGATTCCCGGCAAGGGCGAGCTGCTCACGCGCATGGCGCTGTTCTGGTTCGACCGCCTGAAGGACATCGTGCCCAACCACCTGACCGGCGAAGCGCCGGAAAGCGTGGTGGCGCCGCACGAAGTGGCCCAGGTCCAGGGCCGCTCGATGCTGGTCAAGCGCCTGCAGCCACTGCCCATCGAGGCCGTGGTGCGCGGCTACCTGGCCGGCAGCGGCTGGGCCGAGTACCAGAAGACCGGCGAGGTCTGCGGCGTCAAGCTGCCGGCC
>NZ_CAXFDV010000029.1:0-12059 GCF_964001545.1 uncultured Aquincola sp. | reverse complement strand
CGCCTGCACGTCGTCGAACTTGCGCGGCTTGACCACCTTCACCCGCACCCAGCGGGCGCCGAAGTCCTGCAGCAGCAGGTCGGCAATGGCCTCGGCGAAGGCTTCCAGCAGCTGCAGCTGGTGATTCGCCATCAATTGCTGCAGCCGCTCGCGCACCACGCTGTAGTCGATGGTGTCGCCGATGCGGTCGGTGTCGCAGGCGCGGGCGCGTGGCACGCCGGCATGCACGTCGATCACCAGCGGTTGGGCCACGTGCAGCTCGCTCTCGTGGATGCCGATGACGGTGTGGCCGGTGAAGCCCTCGATGAAGATGATGTCCATGCGGGCGGGTGCACGTGCGGCCTGCGGGGCGGGCAGGGCGTTGAAGCTGGGCTGGGCGATCAAGGCGTTTGTCTCCGTTCGTTTCCACGCGCGTCGGCGTGGGCAGCGCGGGCTGCAAAATGCGAGCCAAGTGTCACGGCGCTGGCCGTGCAAGCCTTCAACCCGGGGTTTCGCCCGGTAGGCAGCGGTGGCGATCCGACCAGAATCGCAACTCCCCCAATCGATGGGCTGACGCTGAGGATGTTCACATGACACTGGTGCTGCCAGGGCATGACCGCCACGCCGACCGCATTCTGGATGTTGTCCGCAACGGCCTGACCGATCCCGGCAACGACCTGGTGACGCGTTCCTGGGCCCGCTGCCTGAACGAGTACCAGCTGCATCCCGAGCACCCGCGCGAGCCGGCCATCATCTCGCAGGCGGCGCTGCAAAGCCGCTTCGAGCGCCAGGCCGACGTCATCGAGTGCGCCCGCTACGAGATGACCACGCTGTACCAGCAGCTGGGCGATGCCGATTCGGCCGTGGTGCTCACCGATACCGACGGTGCCATCGTGCACATGGTGTCTTCGCCCGAGTTCGCGGCCGAAGCCGCGCCGCTGGGCCTGCGCGTGGGCGCGGTGTGGAGCGAGCGTGAAGCCGGCACCAACGGCATGGGCACCTGCCTGGCCTCGGGCTCGCCGGTGTCCATCCGCCGCGAAGACCACTTCTTCAGCCAGTTCACCAGCCTCACCTGTTCAGCGGTGCCGGTGTTCGACCCGTCCGGCGACATCGCGGCGGTGCTGGACGTCACCAGCCGCAGCTCGCTGATGCAGCAGCACCTGCTGGTGCTGCTGGGCATGACGGCGCGCATGATCGAGAACCGGCTGATCGACCGCCGCTTCAGCAATGCGCACCCATTGCACTTTCACAGCCGGCCCGAGTTCGTCTACACGCTGCACGAAGGCAAGCTGGCGGTGGACGGCGACGGCCGCATCCTGGCCGCCAACCGCAGCGCGCTGTTCCAGCTGGGCCTGCAGTCGGTGGACGAGGTGCGCTCGCGCCGTATTGAAGACCTGTTCCAGACCTCGCTGGAAGACATGCTCCAGCGCAGCAGCAGTTCCTCCTTCCACCCGGTGGTCACCTACCGCGCCAATGCCGCCCTGCGCTTCTTCGCAGTCGCGCGGCAGCCGGCCAGCGAAGCGGCGCCTGCGCCGGCCCGTGGCGCGCGCAGCCTGGCCGGCCCGGTGCAGGCCGCCACGGCGCAGATCACCGGCCCGGCATCCGCCGGCCTGGGCCCGCTGCCCGCCCGCGCCGCGCCGCGCCCCGGCAAGCCGGCCACGCCGGGCATCACCTTCAAGGACCAGCGCCTGGCCACCCAGCTGCAGACGGCCCGCCGCGTGATTGCGCGGCAGACGCCCATCCTGCTGCGCGGCGAAACCGGCGCCGGCAAGGAGGTGTTTGCCAAGGCCGTGCATGAAGGCAGCCCGCATGCGCACGGCAACTTCGTGGCCGTGAACTGCGCCAGCCTGCCCGAGACGCTGATCGAGAGCGAACTGTTCGGCTACCGCGCCGGCGCTTTCACCGGCGCGCAGCGCACCGGCCGCCGCGGCAAGATCCTGCAGGCCGATGGCGGCACGCTGTTCCTTGACGAGATTGCCGACATGCCGCTGGAGCTGCAGGCCCGGCTGCTGCGGGTGCTCGATGAACGCCAGGTGACGCCGCTGGGCACCGAAGAAACCCACCCGGTGGACTTCCAGCTCATCAGCGCCAGCCACGGGCATCTGCCCGACCTGGTGCGCGAAGGCCGCTTCCGCGAAGACCTGTACTACCGCCTGGCCGGCATCGAACTCACGCTGCCGCCGCTGCGCGAGCGCAGCGACAAGCGCGAGCTGATCCACAACCTGCTGGCCACTGAAAGCGGCGGCGACGGCGTGCTGAGCCCCGAGGCCGAACGCCTGCTGCTGGAACATGCCTGGCCCGGCAACATCCGCCAGCTGCGGCATGTGCTGCGCAGCGCCGCGGCCCTGGCCGACGGCAAGCCCATCGGCCGTGAGCACCTGCCATCGCTGTTTGCCGATGGCGCGCCCTCGGCCAGCCACAAGCCGGCGGTCATCGCGCCGCCGATGCCGGCGGCCCATGCCGCCTCGGCCATCTCGTTCAGCGGCCTGGGCGCCGACCCGGGCGCTGAAGCCCCTGCCGAAGCCGCGCCCGAGCCCGCGCTGCCCAAGCTCAACCCGATTCAGGCCAACGAGCGGCAGGTGCTGCTGCAGATGCTGGAGCAGCACCGTTGGAACGTCAGCAATGTCGCCAAGGCGCTCGATGTCAGCCGCAACACCCTCTACCGCAAGCTCCACAAGCTCCACATCGAGATCTCGCACCCTGAGCGCTGACACCCCAGACGACGACCTGCCGGCGGTGCCGGCCACGCCACGCTCGCGCTTTGCGTGGTGCATCACCGGCTCGGGCCACTACCTCGACGAATCGCTGGCGCTGGCCAAACGGCTGCCGCAGGTGGACCTGTTTCTCTCCGCCGCCGGCGAAGAGGTGCTGGAGATCTACAAGCTGCCGCTGGACGAGTTGCGCCAGCACTTTCGGCTGGTGCGCGACAAGACCCGCAGCGCGGTGCCGGTGGGCATGCTGTACGACGACGTCTATCACACGGTGGTGGTGGCGCCGGCCACCAGCAACACCGTGGCCAAGTGCGCATTCGGCATCAGCGACAGCCTGCCCACCAACATGTTCGCGCAGGCGGGCAAGCTGGGCATTCCCGGCATCGTGTTTGCATGTGATACCGAGCCGGTGGTCGTCACCAAGTCGCCGCACGACTGGGTGACGCTGCGGCCGCGGCGCATCGAGCTCGAAAACGTCGAGCGCCTGCGCCAGATCGATTTCTGCCATGTGGTGGCATCGCCGGCCGAGCTGGAGGCGGTGCTCGACGCCCGCCTGAAGGAACTGAACCTCGCATGGAACACATCGTCTTCCTGACCGGCCGCCTGGCGCAGCCGAGCCTGGAACGTGTGCTGAGCGCGATCGACAACGCACCCTTCACCTGGGAGACGCGTGACATCGGCCTGCAGGTGGCCGGCCTGATGACCGCCGACATGGTGCGCCGCCGCCTGCCCGTGCCGGTGGTGGCCGACCGCATCATCGTGCCGGGCCGTTGCCGTGGCGATGTGGAGGCGCTGTCGGCCCACTATGGCCTGCCGGTGCAGCGTGGGCCTGAAGAGCTGAAAGACCTGCCGCGCTTTTTCAACCGCGCCGCCAAGGCGGTGGACCTGAGCGCGTACGAGGTGGCGATCTTTGCCGAGATCGTGGATGCGCCGCGGCTGACGGTCGCGCAGATCGTCGAACGTGCCCAGGCCTACCAGGCCGACGGCGCCGACGTGATCGACCTCGGCAGCCTGCCCGACACACCCTTCGGCCACCTCGCCGAAAGCGTGCAGGCGCTCAAGGCGCTGGGCCTGCAGGTGAGCGTGGACGCAGTCGATCCGCAAGACCTGTTGCGCGGTGGCCGGGCCGGCGCCGACTACCTGCTGAGCCTGACGCTGGACACGCTGTGGGTGGCCGACGAGGTGGCCGCCACGCCGGTGCTGATTCCGCGCACGCCCACCGACGAAGACTCTCTGCACCAGGCGGTGCGGCTGATGCAGCAGCGCGGCAAGCCCTTCATCGCCGATGCCATCCTCGACCCCATCCCCTTCGGCCTGGCCGCGTCCATCGTGCGCTACCACCGGCTGCGCGAAGCGTTTCCTGAGGTGGCCATCATGATGGGCGTGGGCAACGTGACCGAGCTGACCGAGGCCGACACCAGCGGCATCAACGCGGTGCTGTTCGGCCTGTGCGCCGAACTGGACGTGGCGGCGGTGCTCACCACCCAGGTCAGCGGTCATGCGCGGCGCGCGGTGCGCGAAGCGGACTGGGCGCGCCGCATCATGCATGCGGCGCGCAGCCGGCAGATGCTGCCCAAGGGCCTGAACGACGCCTTGATGACGGTGCACGACAAGCACCCCTTCCCGGATGCGCCGGCCGAGATCGACGCCACCGCAGCCCAGGTGCGCGACCCCAACTTCCGGGTGCAGGTGTCGGCCCAGGGCCTGCATGTGTACAACCGCGACGGCCTGCGCACCGGGCAGGGCGCCTTCGAGCTGTGGCCGCAGCTGGGCCTGCAGCACGATGCACCGCATGCCTTCTACATGGGCGTGGAGCTGGCGCATGCCGAGATCGCCTGGCGGCTGGGCAAGCGCTACGTGCAAGACCAGCCGCTGGCCTGGGGCTGCGCGGTGGAACAGGCGCCGCAGGACACCACCAGCTGGTGCGCCCCCGGCACCACCATGCCCACCAGCCGGACCGTCCCCACGGGCCGCGAACGCGGCGACGTCACCCAGGCGGTGAAAGATGAATGACCTGATCTACGAGGCGGTGGTCACCACCGTGTCGCCCATCGGCACGCCGCATGTGGCGCCGATGGGCATCCGCTATGTGCAGGGCGACGTGGTGCTGATGCCCTTCAAGCCTTCCACCACGCTGGACAACATCGTGGCCACCGGCCATGCGGTGCTCAACCTGCTGACCGACGTGCGGGTGCTGGCCGGCTGCGTCACCGGCCGCAAGCAGTGGCCCGTGCTGCCGGCCGAGCAGGTGCCCGGCGTGCGGCTGCAGACTGCGCTGCGCCATGTGGAGCTGCAGCTGGTGGGCCAGCAGCCCGACACCGAACGCCCGGTGCTGCGTCTGCGCCCCGTGCATGAGGCCACGCACGCCCCCTTCATCGGCATGAACCGCGCGCAGGCCGCGGTGCTGGAAGGCGCGGTGCTGGTGAGCCGGCTGCGCTTTCTGCCGGCCGACAAGATCGACAGCGAGATGCAGTACCTGCAGATCGCCATCGACAAGACCGCCGGCCCCGACGAGCGCGAGGCCTGGGGCTGGCTGCAGCAGGCCATTGCGCAGCACCGGCAGGGGCAGGCGGCATGAACATGAACTTGTCTAGACAAGAGGGCCTGCGCCTGCTGGTCAGCGTGCGCACGGTGGAAGAGGCCTGGCAGGCGGCCGAAGGCGGCGCCGACTTCATCGACCTGAAGGAGCCGCGGGCCGGCGCGCTGGGCGGCCTGCCCGAAGCCACGCTGCGCGCCATCGTGCTGTCGCTGCGCAGCGGCGGCAGCACGCTGCCGATCAGCGCCACCATCGGCGACCTGCCGCTGACCGACCTGCCTGCCGTGATGGCGCGGGTGCATGCGGTGGCCGCCTGCGACGTGGACATCGTGAAGGTGGGCATTCCGCGCACGGCAGAGGCGGCGCCCGCCCTGGCCGCGCTGGATGCCTTGGCCGGCTGCGGCCATGCCATCGTGCCGGTGTTCATAGCCGACCAGGGGCTGGACTCCGCCGTGGTGGCCCACGCCGCCGCGCTGAGTTCGCGGCTGGCCGGCGTGATGGTGGACACGCAGGACAAGCTGGCCGGCAGCCTGTTCGATGCGATGCCGATGGCCGATCTTCAACGCTTCGTGCACGCCATCCGCGCCGCTGGCCAGGGGGTGGGCCTGGCCGGCGCGCTGCGCCTGCAGCACCTGCCGGCGGTGCAGGCGCTGGCGCCCGACTTCGCGGGCTTCCGCTCGGCAGTGTGTGCAGGCGACCGAGGTGGCGCGCTGGAGCCGGCGCGCGTGAGGGCGTTGCGGCAGCTGCTGAGCCAGACCCCGGCGCAGCCCCACTGAGGTGCTCTTCAGGGGCATCGATGCCCCTGGTTCCTTGTCATCAGCCCGCCATGGCGCCGCCGAACACTGCGAGACCTCAGCAGTAACCCGAGTACGCCCATGAGCGAGATCAACAAGGCACCGGCCGACCAAGGCCCGGTGGAGGGAGAGTTTGGCCTGACGACCGACCGGCGCGCGATGCTGCGCGGCGCGGCCGGCCTGTCGGCCCTGGCCGCCGGTGGCGGCCTGCTGGGCGCGGTGGACACGGCCGAGGCCGCGGAGCCCAGCGTGGTCACCAGCTTCGCCATCGCGGTGCTGCCCGACACGCAGTTCTATGCGCGCTACGCCACCACCGACGAAGGCCAGCAGTTCCAGGCCAACTACGGCTCCACGCCCTTCGACGCGCAGACCGACTGGATCGCCCGCCACGCGCAGGCCTTCAACATCCCCTTCGTCATCCATCTGGGTGACGTGGTGGACCAGCAGAACAAGCCCAACCAGTGGCGCGTGGCCGATGCGGCGATGCAGAAGCTCGAGACGGCCGGTGTGCCGTATTCGATCCTGGCCGGCAACCACGACGTCATCAACGACGTCGACTACCACCGCCCTTCGGACCAGGGCTTCGGCACCGACGCGCAGCGCAACCTGGCTTCCGAGCCTTACCTGCAGTGGTTCCCGAAGCAGCGTGCGGCGCGCCAGGCCACCTTCCTGGAGCGCGACCCCTCGGGCTTCCATGAGGCCCATGTGTTCCAGGCCCATGGCGTGCAGTTCATGGTGCTGTCGCTGTCGTGGCGCATCTCCGATGCCGGCATTGCCTGGGCGCGCGACGTCATTCGCCGCCACCCCACGCTGCCGGTGATCCTCAGCAACCACCAGCTGCTGAACATCGCGGCCGATGGCAACAGCCCGCAGGAAACCGACTACGGCCTGATGCTGTGGGACCAGCTGATCCGCGACAACGACCAGATCTTCATGACGCTGAACGGCCACCACCATGGGGCGGCCTACCTGCGCAAGTACAACAACTTCGGCAACGAGGTCCACCAGATGGTGGTGGACTACCAGATGGACTATCAGGGCGGCAACGCCATGATGCGGCTGTACGAGGTGGACTTCACCCGCAACCGCATCGACGTGATGTCCTTCTCGCCCTGGGTGGTGCAAAAGCCCAAGGCCAAGCTGAACCAGTTCGACTTCGCCGAGCTGACCCAGCCCAACCAGCGCTTCACCATCCCGGTGAACTTCAAGAAGCGTTTCGCCGGCTTCCTGCGCTGGAAGCCCGCCGCTTCGACCACCGGCGCCCCCATCCTGCCGCGGGTGCGCACCGAGTTGCTGGCCGGCTATGTGGAGCCCACCAAGCCGGTGGTGCGCCCGCCCGCGCATGTGGACGACTACCCGCTGGCGCCCGACACCTATGCGCACTGGCGCGCGCCGGTGGGCCTCACCGAGGGCAAGGTGGTGCAACCGGGCGACACGCTGCCCGACGTGGCCGGCGGCTTCGACATGACGCGCACCGCGCTGCTGCCACAGGCCCAGGCAGGCGACGTGGTGTGGTCCACCGACCGCCACTACCTGTCGTCGGCCGCGGGCAGCGTGCTGTTCCGCAACACCGACAAGACGGTGGGCCGCATCAGCGCCTTCTTGACCGCGGCGGGCGCCGGCGTCAACGGTCGCAGCTTCTGGGATGGCTACACCATCGAGGCCTTCGTCAAGATTCCGGCCGACTGGGACGCCAGCAAGCACCGCTGGGGCAACCTGCTGGGCCGCTGCGGCAACCGCGGCAAGGTGCCGGGCGGCTACCGCGGCGGGGACCCCGAAGCCTCCAGCGTGCTGTTCGCCATCTCCAACCTGCGCGAAGTGCAGTGGGAAGTGGTGCCGGCCAGCAATTCGCAATATGCGCAGACCAACTGGTCGGGCGAGCTGATCCGCAACACCTGGTACCACGTGGCCGTGGTCAACGACCCCGCCACCGCCACCACCACCTTGTATGTGGAAGGTGCACCGGTGCTGCGCAACGTGGCCCGTGCCGCCACCGGCACCCGATCGCAGAACCCGCCGCAGCCCTGGATCCTGGGCGCCGGCTGGTGGGACGGTGTGCTGGACGACGGCTTCTACGGCTGGATCGGCGAGCTGCGCCTGGTGGGCCGCCCGCTGCCCCCGCAGCAGTGGCTGACCGCCCGCCGCGGCTGATCGCCCGGCCCTGACTTGATTTCTGGAGAGATCCGCATGTTCATGCAACGCTTCATCGCCGTGGCCGTGGCCGCGGTGTTCGTTCCACTGGCCGCCCAGGCGGCGCAGTTCCAGGCCACGCCGGGCATCTTCGACGGCAGCACCACGGGCAGCAGCTACCTGGGCGCCGGTGGCAGCACGCCGATGTTCAACCAGGCCCTGGGCCAGGTGATGGACGCCGGTGACGGCGCCTTCGATGCCTTCGGCTTCTACAACAGCGGCGTGGGCAGCCTGGTGCAGCAACGCCAGGTCGAGCTGCTGTCGGGCAACGTCTACCGCTTCTACGACAGCTTCACCAACACCGGCAGCACCAGCGTCAGCACCACGCTCAACTTCTTCGGCAACCTGGGTTCCGACGGCGACGAGCTGGTGCACCACGCGGCCGGCGGCCTGCTGGTGAGCTGCGAAAACGACGGCATGGATGCCTGCGGCAGCGACCCGGTGCTGGCCCTGGTCTCGGGCAACAACGGCCTGGGCCACGCCAGCCTCACGCCCGACCGCTACAACGTGAGCTTCGAGGTCACGCTGGCCGCTGGCCAGACGCTGAGCCTGCTGAACTACGCCTTCCTGGCGCGCGACCTCAACGGCCCCACCGCGGCCGATGTGAGCCTGGCCATCACCACCGGCCAGGGCCTGCTGACGCAGCCGCTGCTGCAGGGCCTGAGCACGCAGCAGATCAGCACCATCGCCAACTACACGCTGGCGCCCGTGCCAGAGCCGGGCACCTGGGCCATGGCGCTGCTGGGGCTGGGCGTGGTGGGCGCGGTCTCGCGCCGCGGTCGCCGCCGCAGCTGAAGCCGCAGCCCGCCGGCCGGGCGCAAGGTCACGGCCATGCGCGGCACCGCTTCGCGGCCGTCCACCGTGTGCAGCTCGAAGCGCTGCAGCAGCAGGGCCGCGATCACCGTCATCTCCAGCTGCGCGAAGTGCTGGCCCAGGCACACGCGCGGCCCCAGGCCGAAGGGGATGTAGGCCCCGCGCGGAATGTGTGCCACCGGCTGGTCGGGTGTGGATGGCATGAAGCGCCCGGGCCGGAAGGCGTCGGGCTCGTCGGGCCAGCAGCGCGGGTCGCGGTGCAGCAGCCAGGGCGTCACCCGCAGCATGGTGCGGGCCGGCACTTCCACGCCGCCCAGCGTGATCGGCCGCAGCAGCCGCCGCGTCATCAGCGCGGGCACGGGGGGATAGAGGCGCATCGCCTCCTTCAGCGTGGCCGTGAGCCAGGGCAGGGCCTGCACCGCATCGGCGCCGGGGGCCCGGCCGGCCAGCACGCCGGCCACTTCTTCCGCCGCACGGGCTTGCGCGGCCGGGTGGCGCGCCATCAGCCAGCTCCACCACAGCAGGGCGGTGGCAGTGGTCTCGTGCCCGGCCTGGAAGCTCAGCACGCACTGGTCGAACACTTCCTGGTCGGTCAGCCCGCCGCCGCCGTCTTCGTCGCGCAGCGTCATCAGCATGTGCAGCAGGTCGGTGCTGCCGGCCGCGGGCTGCTGGCGGCGCGCGTCGATGTGGGCCTGGATCAGCCCGTGAATCAGCCGGCGCGAGCGGCGCTTGGCCGCCTTGCCGGGCAGCGGCAGCCAGTCGGGTGGCGTGGCGGGCCAGAACATCTCGCGCAGCGCCATCTCGCTGAGCACCTGCACCGCGCGCGCCGCGGCCTGGGTGTCGTCGCCGATGGGTGCGCTGAACAAGGTGCGTGAGATCACGTCCATCGCCAGGTGGCTGAAGAGGCCGTCCATCGCCACCTCACCGTCGGCCAGCGGCGCCAGGCCGCGCACGGTGGCATCGACCATGTGGTGCACGTAGCCGGCCACCCGTCGCGGCGTGAAAGCCTGCATCAGCATGCGGCGCTGGCGCTGCCAGATGGCGCCTTCGGTCACCAGCACGCACTGGCCCAGACCTTCGGCAAACACCTCGGGCCCGCGCTCCCATCGGATCAGCGCATCGGCATGGTCCACCATCAGCGCCCGCACCAGCTCGGGGTCGAACACGTCCAGCACCTGCTCCCGCAGGATGCGCTGGCGCACCAGGTCGCCCAGCACACGGTGGCGCTCCAGCGTGCCCAGGTAGTCGCGCCGCAGGTCGCGCAGCGCACCCAGGCCGCGCCATCCGCCCTCGGCGGCGGGGAGGTGATCGAAGGGGAGGGTCATGGGCTGAGTGTGACGCGGGGCGGCAGGGATCACCAGCAGGTCGCCGACACCCAGCGAGCTTGCTCTCAGGCCCGTCGCTGCAGCAGCGAGGCGTCCATGGCCTTCATCAGCGCCAGCAGCTTGTCGATGGCTTCTTCCTTCGTGGTGCAGCGCCAGTGGCCGACCCGGATGTGGTCGGCGCGGGGGCGCTGGGCCTTCATGCCATTGCGCTTGCGCAGGGCCTTCGCTTGTTTGGAAATGTCTTCGACGAGCTCTTCCTTGCAACGCTCAGGGAAAACGTCGCCCGTCACGATGTACACCTTGCGATCCACATCGCCGCTTTCGTAGAACGCTGCCCAGATCGGCCAGCAGAGGTCGTCCGGGTCTGGCTGGGACCAAGCTTCCTGCCACGCCGGAAGTGTGAAGTAGCTGACGCGGGATGACGACTCGAGGTCCGCCAGTACATGCGGGAACGCCTGCTTCACCGGCACCAGCAGGTGGGCGCGTGCGCCCACCTCCAGCACGTAGTCCCACAGCTTGCGGTGCCGGGTGTATTCCAGCGTCACAAGACTTTGGTTGCGCTGGAGCAGCGCGTCGACCGCCTGGATGGAAGAGCGCTTGCGCAGGTCCTTCATCTGCGCCAGCACATCGGCATGCCGAAGGGCCACCTGCAAGATGCGGTCGGTCGCCTGCGCCGGTGTGAGCCGTGCGTAAGGCACCAGGCCTTCGTCCTCCAGATGGTCGGAGAACTGTTGCAGCGTCGCGGCGCTTTCCTGCGACAACAGACCCAGGCCCAATTGGGTCTTGATCATGTCGATCACCCATTCGTAGTCCAGCTTGAGCCAACGTTGGTCGTCTGCTTCAGATTCGGTGTCGTAGTCCAGCATCACCGAAATCAGTTGCCAATCTTCATCGCGCGGTAGCTTCTTCTCCAACGCATCTGCATAGCGCGTCAATTGCTGCAACCCGAGTTTTGCGCCGTACTTGTTCTCGACAGCCAGCACCAGCCGATTCTTGGGGTCGACAAGCACGAGGTCGACTCGGCCGGCATCTTCCGGCGCAGCGTACTCACGGACCACCACCGCCTCTGAAAACGTCAGGCCGTGCACCAGGGCCGGTCGAAAGCGCCCGAGCAGCCGGTCTGCTTCCTGGTCGTCGGCGCACACGTCCCATGCGCGGAAGAGCAACTCCTTGATCGGCAGGTCACCGAGGCCGTGCCCTTCGTGGGGTGACAGGAGCCAAGCAAACAGATTCGAGATGTTGATCTCTTTCGGGAACGCAATGGTCAGTGCGCGGTTCTCCCGGGCATTGGCCAGCAGCCATCTGACATCGTCGTCTGCAAAGAAGTCGTCCAGCTGTGAATTGGGTGGACTCGACATGACGCATTGCTCCTGAGTGAATGCGACGCACGATAGAGGCAGGCGCGCAATGGCGGGGCAGCGTAGATACGCTGTTCAGTCATCGTCTGGGCGTGATAGGCAGACGTTGATTGCTGGCTGACGACCGGGATGGGCGATCGGCGTCCAGAGTGGCGATGCGCTGGGTGGCGGAGCAACGCCTCTGGTCATGTACGGCGGATTGACGTACACTAGCATTCTTGCCGAAGTAGCAATTGACCATGGCCGCCACTGCAACCCCCCGCACCGCCCGCGTCGAAGCCCGCATCGCCCCCGATGCGCTGGCCGTCGTTCGCCGTGCGGCGGAGCTTCAGGGCCGCAGCGTCAGCGACTTT
>NZ_CAXFDV010000028.1:0-16980 GCF_964001545.1 uncultured Aquincola sp. | reverse complement strand
TGGTCAGCTGGCGGATCAGCGACATCACCCGCCCGTCCACCCGGCCGAACGGCGTGCCGCCGCCGACGGCGCCTTGGCGCTGCGGTGCGCCGGGTTCTTCGCTCAACGCAGCGCCGCGGCTGGACAGGCCGTCGTAGCCCGAGGTGTTGAAGCCCAGGTCATGCCCGGGGCCCTGGGTGCCGCGCACGGCCAGGCTCACCGGCTGCACGCCGCTGTCGCGCCAGGACTGCACGATGTCGGCATACACCTTGGGCATGCGCTCGGCCAGGCCCCGGCCCAGTTCGATGCCGAGCAGCTTGCGCACCTCGGGCCGCGTCGACACCGCTTCCACACCGGCCAGCAAGGCCTTGCCGATGATCTCCGGCCGCAGCGGATTGCGGTCGTGGTCGGGCCGGCCCAGGCGCAGCAGCGAGCCCACGTAGGCATCCAGCTCACGCAGCTCCCACTCGCAGGCATGCTGGATCGTCAGGCCGAAGCGGTCGGCTTCGATGCCGGCTTCCACCTCGTGGTCGTCCACCAGGCTCAAGGCCTCCCAGGGGGTGGAGGCCGAAGTGCGCGGGGCCTCGCGGCGGGGCGCGGTTTCGCGCGCCACCTGATGGTCCAGCGTGTCGTTGAAGGCATGGCCGAAGGCGGCCTGCTGGCGGTTCAGCTCGAACTGGGCCGCCAGGAAGTCGTCGCGCTCATGGATGCGCAGGCTGGAGAGTGCGGCCAGGCCCAGGCTGTCCACGCAGCGCTGCGCCGCCTCACGGGCGGCATGCTTGATGCGCAAGGCCGCAGCCTGCAGCGCGGCGTCGGGACGCGGAAACGGCGAATTCATGATGCGCACGGCGACCGAGGTGGAACGAGGCAGGCGACAGCTTGGCGCGCTGGCTGCCTCATGCCCCGGATATCGGCAAGTATGGGTGCAACTTCAACACCCTGCCGGGGCGGTCAACGCTTGAGCGCGTCGCGGATCTCGCGCAGCAGCTTCACGTCCTCGGGCTCGGGCGCCGGGGCGGCGGGCGCGGGTTCCGGCTCGGATAGGCGCAGGCGGTTGATCTGCTTGACCATCACGAAGATGACGAAGGCCAGGATCAGGAAGTTGAGCGCCACGGTCAGGAAGTTGCCGTAGGCCAGCAGCGGCACGCCGGCCTTGGTCAGCGCCTCGTAGGTCATCGGCCCGTTGTAGCCCGCCGGCGGGCTGGCCAGCAGCAGGAAGTAGTTGGAGAAGTCCAGGCCGCCGACCACCCGGCCCACCACCGGCATGATGATGTCCTTGACCAGCGAGTCGACGATCTTGCCGAACGCTGCCCCGATGATGACGCCCACGGCCAGATCGACCACGTTGCCCTTGACTGCAAACGACTTGAACTCGCTGATGAAACTCATCCTGCACGCTCCTGTGCTTGTTGTACCTGTCGGTCACCGGGCCTCTTCCCGGTGCGCCGCGAGTATGACTTGGGTCAGTAGCGCTTCACGAAGGACGTGAACCTGTAAAGGGTCCGTTAGAATCCGCGGTTGCCCCTGACGGAAACCCCGCGTGTGTTTCTTGTCGCGTCTTCCAGCGAATGCCACCAGAGGACCTCATGAGTGACCACCAAGTCGACAAAGCCAAACGCACGTGGCTCGTCGCATCCGGATGTGCGGGTGCGGTGGGCGGCATTGCCGTGGCTGTGCCGTTTGTTTCGACGTTCACCCCGTCCGAACGTGCGAAAGCCGCTGGCGCCCCTGTAGAGGTCGACATTGGCAGCCTGCAGCCGGGCCAGAAAGTCACCGTCGAATGGCGCGGCAAGCCGGTGTGGGTGGTGCGCCGCACCCCTGAGCAGGTCGAGGCGCTGAAGAAGCTCGACGGCCAGCTCGCCGATCCCAAGTCCGAGCGCAAGCCCGACGAGATCACCCCGATGGCCAGCTGCCGCAACGAGTGGCGCTCGATCAAGCCCGAGTACCTGGTCGTCGTCGGCATCTGCACCCACCTGGGTTGCTCGCCCACCGACAAGTTCGTGGCCGGCCCGCAGCCCTCGCTGCCCGAAGACTGGCAAGGCGGCTTCCTGTGCCCCTGCCACGGCTCCACCTTCGACATGGCGGGCCGGGTGTTCAAGAACAAGCCCGCGCCGGACAACCTCGAGGTGCCGCCGCACACGTACCTGTCCGATACGCGCCTGCTGATCGGCGAGGCCCAGAAGGCCTGACACCCCAGAACCTCGCGAGGCACACAACATGGCGGAATTCAAGCAAGCCCCGGCCGGCGCGTCCCTCCCGCAGCAGATGCTGACCTGGGTGGACAACCGGTTCCCAGCCAGCAAGCTGTACAAGGAGCACCTCTCCGAGTACTACGCGCCCAAGAACTTCAACTTCTGGTACTTCTTCGGTTCGCTGGCGCTGCTGGTGCTGGTGATCCAGATCGTCACCGGCATCTTCCTGGTGATGCACTACAAGCCCGACGCCAACCTGGCGTTCGCTTCGGTCGAGTACATCATGCGTGATGTGCCCTGGGGCTGGCTGGTGCGCTACATGCACTCCACCGGCGCCTCGGCGTTCTTCGTGGTGGTGTACCTGCACATGTTCCGCGGCCTGCTGTACGGCAGCTACCGCAAGCCGCGTGAGCTGGTCTGGATCTTCGGCTGCGCGATCTTCCTGTGCCTGATGGCCGAAGCCTTCATGGGCTACCTGCTGCCCTGGGGCCAGATGAGCTACTGGGGCGCGCAGGTGATCGTGAACCTGTTCGCCGCCGTGCCCTTCGTCGGCCCCGACCTGGCGCTGCTGATCCGCGGCGACTACGTGGTGAGCGACGCCACCCTGAACCGCTTCTTCAGCTTCCACGTCATCGCGGTGCCGCTGGTGCTGCTGGGTCTGGTGGTGGCGCACATCATCGCGCTGCACGAAGTGGGCTCCAACAACCCCGACGGCGTCGAGATCAAGGCCAAGAAGGACGCACTGGGCCGCCCGCTGGACGGCATTCCCTTCCATCCGTACTACACGGTGCACGACATCCTGGGCGTGAGCGTGTTCCTGATGGTGTTCAGCGCGATCATCTTCTTCGCGCCGGAGCTGGGCGGCTACTTCCTGGAGTACAACAACTTCATCCCGGCCGACCCGCTCAAGACGCCGCCGCACATCGCGCCGGTCTGGTACTTCACGCCGTTCTACTCGATGCTGCGCGCCACCACCGACGACCTCGTCAACGTGCTGTCGGTGATCATCGGCCTGGCCGCGCTGCTGTCGTTCTTCAAGCTGCGCGCCGGCATGTTCGTCAAGGTGGGCGTCGTCGTCGCGGCGGCCGTGGCCATCGTGCTGCTCAAGACCTTCGACGCCAAGTTCTGGGGCGTGGTGGTGATGGGCGGCGCCGTCATCATCCTGTTCTTCCTGCCCTGGCTGGACCACAGCCCGGTCAAGTCGATCCGCTACCGCCCGACCTGGCACATGTACCTGTACGGCGTGTTCGTGGTGTTCTTCTTCGTGCTCGGCTACCTGGGCATCCAGCCGCCGTCCACCGCCGGCACCATCGTGTCGCAGGTGGGCACGCTGTTCTATTTCGGCTTCTTCCTGCTGATGCCCTGGTGGAGCCAGATCGGCACGTTCAAGCCGGTGCCTGACCGCGTGGTCTTCACCCCCCACTGAAGCCACAGGAGTTGCGAGACATCATGAAAAAGATTCTTCTCTCCCTGCTGGCATCGCTGGCGCTGTTGTCCGGTGGTGCGCAGGCTTCGGGTGAAGGCCCGCCGCTCGACCGCTTCCCGGTCGAGCGCATGACCGACGTGGCGGCCCTGCAGAACGGCGCCAAGCTGTTCGTCAATTACTGCTTGAACTGCCACTCGGCTTCGTTCATGCGCTACAACCGCCTGCGCGACATCGGCCTGACCGACGAGCAGATCAAGAGCAAGCTGGCCTTCCCGACCCAGAACGTGGGCGACATGATGAAGGCCGCCATCGATCCCAAGCAGGCCAAGGAATGGTTCGGCGCCACGCCGCCCGACCTGACCGTGATCGCCCGCTCGCGCGCCAGCGGCGCCGGCACCGGTGCCGATTACCTCTACACCTACCTGCGCACCTACTACCGCGACGACACCAAGGCCACCGGCTGGAACAACATCGCCTTCCCGAACGTCGGCATGCCCAACCCGCTGTGGGAACTGCAGGGCCAGCGTGCGGCTCAGTTCACCGAGCAGCCCGACCCGCACGAACACGGCAAGACCGTGCACGTGTTCAACGGCTTCCAGCAGCTGACGCCCGGCACCATGTCGCCCACCGAGTTCGACGGCGCAGTGGCCGACCTGGTGGCCTACCTGCAATGGATGGGTGAGCCGCAGCAGAACTACCGTGTGCGGCTGGGTGTGTGGGTGCTGATCTTCCTGGGCCTGTTCACCGTCATCGCCTGGCGCCTGAACGCTGCCTACTGGAAAGACATCAAGTAGTCATTCGGCGCGACCCGGGGCCGCCGCAGGCCAGGGTCGTCAGCGCAGTGGTGCTTCCGGGCCCACTGCGCTTCGTGTTTTCTGAGCTGAGATGCTCGCTGTTCGAATTGTTAGAAGAAGGGGCCCGCTGCCATGATGGTGCTTTACTCTGGAACCACCGATCCTTACTCGCACCGCTGCCGCTTCGTGCTGTTTGAAAAGGGCATGGACTTCGAGATCCGCGACGTGGATCTGTTCGCCAAGCCCGAAGACATCGCGTTGATGAACCCGTACAACGAGGTGCCGATCCTGGTGGAACGCGACCTCATCCTGTATGAGTCGCACATCATCAACGAGTACATCGACGAGCGCTTCCCGCATCCGCAGCTGATGCCCGGCGACCCGGTGGCCCGTGCGCGCGTGCGCCTGTTCCTGCTCAATTTCGAGAAGGAGCTGTTCGCCAACGTGAACCTGCTGGAAAGCCGTGGGGTCAAGGCCACCGAGAAACAGCTGGAAAAGGCCCGCGCCCAGATCCGCGACCGCCTGACGCAGCTGGCGCCCATCTTCCAGAAGAACAAGTACATGCTGGGCGACGACTTCTCGATGCTGGACGTGGCCATCGCGCCGCTGCTGTGGCGCCTGGACTACTACGGTATCGAGCTGTCGAAGAACGCGCTGCCGCTGCTGAAGTACGCCGAACGCATCTTCTCGCGCCCGGCCTACATCGAGGCGCTGACGCCGTCTGAAAAAGTGATGCGCAAGTAAGCGGATGACGTCGCCGATCGCTCCTGAAGGGCAGGGCACCTCCACCCGGCCCTACCTGATTCGTGCGTTGCACGACTGGTGCACCGACAACGGCTTCACGCCCTACGTCGCGGTCTTCGTCGACCGCAGCGTGCAGGTGCCGATGGAGTACGTGAAGAACAACGAGATCGTTCTGAACGTCGGCTTCGAGGCCACCAGCGGCCTGAAGCTGGGCAACGAATTCATCGAGTTCCGCGCCCGTTTCGGCGGCCAGCCGCGCGACATCGTGGTGCCGATCGACCACGTTGTGGCCATCTACGCCCGCGAGAACGGCCAGGGCATGGCCTTCCCGATGCCCACCGACAGCACCGCCGGCCCCAGCGCCGACGAGGCGGCCGCGCCGGCGGTCGAGCAGGGCGCTGCTGCGCCGGCCTCGCCCACCGCGGCGCCCACCCCGGCGGGCGGCCCGCGTGGCCTGCGGCTGGCGGCGGAATCGGAAGGCGAAGCCAATCCGCCCGGCGAAGAACCGCCCGAGCCGCCCAGCGGCGGCGGCGCGCGCCCTTCGCTCAAGCGCATCAAGTAGCGCGGGGGCGGCCCGCGGGCTGCCCCTAGAATCTTTGCTCCAAGCCGTGCCGGCTTAGCTCAGTTGGTAGAGCACCCGCCTTGTAAGCGGAAGGTCTTCGGTTCGATTCCGAAAGCCGGCACCAGAGACCCGGCCTTGGGGCGCTTGGCCGGCGGTCCGACGATGGTGCATATTTGCGCCTCGATCTGTTGTCCAGAGTTGCCTGTTGCCTATGCTGTACAAAGCGTTTGGACTGCAGGGGGCTATGGTGACATCTTCGGTGCTGTACAAGGGTGCTGGTCCCGGATCACATTGGCATGTCCATGATGCCCGGCTGACTGGTTTTTCACCCTCCGCGACTGCGCCGCCGACGCCTGCAGGCGTCGTCAGGCACATTGCGCAGGGATCCCTTGTCTCCCCTTACATCTCGTTCACGACGTCGTTTGCCGTCGCCCGGCAGTATGCGTTGGTCGGCGTTGGTGGTGTTGCGTCCAGTGCTTCCCCGGGCTACGTCTACGAAGTCGACGTATCACAAATGGGTGTGCCGTTCACGTTCGTAAATCCCCTGGAGCGACTCATTGCCGGGTCGAACGGGCGATACTGCCACGAGCACAATGGCACAGGCGCGCTACTTGCTGAGATCGCGGCTGGGATGTTGAGTTGGTCTGCTGCCATGCAAAGCGGTATGCAGTACGTCACGCCGACCGTCACGCCGGAACTCCGGGCACTGGTATTCGCGGTGCGCGATGCCGAAGTTCTGAGTGACCGGAGCGTTCCCGCAGCGGCGATTTTTAGGCGACACAACGTGTCGTGACCGGACGAGGCTCACATGCAAGATGTTCGAACGGTGAAGTTGGACCACCTCGCGATTGGCGGAGGTGCCTATGCGAACGAAGCCTGGTTGCTGGGGGGGCCCATCGTCTTGGTAGGTGCCCAGCACGGTCAGGAGCTGGCCAAGTCGCGCCTGGATCTTCAGAAGGGTGTGTTTCTCGACCGGTTGCCTGGTGGCGCGCAACCTTCGTCGGAAGGCATTCGGCAACTCGTGTTGAAGCTCGCGTCAGAAAACTGACTTGTAGGCGTTGCGCGGCGCTTGCTGGCGAGCACCTCACTGCCCGCTCATCACCCGGATACGTATCGCCGGCGTGGGCAGGTTGGCCTCCTGCAGCAGTTCCACCAGCCGCGGCAGCATCTGGCGCAGCTTGGCGCTCACCGCCGCGTTGCTGACCAGCAGCGCCCAACCCTCTTCATCCACCGGACCCGGCTTGATGTGCCGCCGCAGGGCCGGCGGCAGCGCGGGCTCGATCACGCGGTAGCGCTGGTTGGAGGCCTGCACCCGCTCGACCAGTCGCGCCAGCGGCGCGCTGCCTTCCAGCGCCTCTCGGATGGGTCGGGTGAGCGGGGTGCCGCCGGGGGGGGTGCGTGCCATCGGTGCAGTCTAGCCCCGGTGATAGACTCGATCGGCTCAGCGTCGGGCCGGCCGTCACGGCCGCAGACGCGTTGTCGCCCGGCGTTGCAGAGTGCCGGGCGTTGCAAACCGGGCCTGCGCCCTCAGGTGCTTCGTTCCTGCCCCGCAGGCTCTTCCGGTCAGCAGGTCCCTTCGCGGGCCGGCCGGCTCCTTGTTCTCCAGCTTCGTTCAGCGCATGTTGCCTAAGCTTCTCACTTCGATTTTTGGTAGTCGCAACGATCGGCTGATCAAGCAGTTCCGGGCGGTGGTGCAGCAGATCAATGCGCTGGAGCCCCAGTTCGAGAAGCTGGACGACGCCGCGCTGCGTGGCAAGACCGACGAGTTCCGCCAGCGCCTGGCCCAGGGCGAAACGCTGGACGCGCTGCTGCCCGAAGCCTTTGCCACCGTGCGTGAAGGTGGCAAGCGCTGCCTGAAGATGCGCCACTTCGACGTGCAGCTGATCGGCGGCATGACGCTGCACCAGGGCAAGATCGCCGAGATGCGCACCGGCGAAGGCAAGACGCTGATGGCCACGCTGCCGGTGTACCTGAACGCGCTGTCCGGCAAGGGCGTGCACGTGGTCACGGTCAACGACTACCTGGCCCGCCGCGACGCCGAATGGATGGGCCGGCTGTACAACTTCCTCGGTCTGACCGTGGGCGTGAACGTGCCCGGCATGAGCCGCGAGGAAAAGCAGGCCGCCTACAACGCCGACGTCACCTACGGCACGAACAACGAGTTCGGCTTCGACGTGCTGCGCGACAACATGGTCTACGAGGTGGGCGACCGCGTGCAGCGCAAGCTGAACTACGCCATCGTCGACGAGGTGGACTCGATCCTGATCGACGAGGCCCGCACGCCGCTGATCATCAGCGGCCAGGCCGAAGACCACACCGAGCTGTACGTGCGCATCAACGCCGTCGTGCCCAAGCTCAAGAAGCAGATCGGCGAAGCCGACCCGCGCACCGGCGAAGGCGTGATCGAGCCCGGCGACTTCACGGTGGACGAAAAGAGCCACCAGGTGTTCCTGACGGAAGACGGCCACGAGAACGCCGAGCGCATCCTGACCGAGGCCGGCCTGCTGGCCGAAGGCGCCAGCCTGTACGACCCGGCCAACATCACGTTGATGCACCACGTGTACGCCGCGCTGCGTGCACGCCACCTGTACAACCGCGACCAGCACTACGTGGTGCAGGGCGGTGAGGTGGTGATCGTCGACGAGTTCACCGGCCGCCTGATGACGGGCCGCCGCTGGAGCGACGGCCTGCACCAGGCCGTGGAAGCCAAGGAAGGCGTGAAGATCCAGAGCGAGAACCAGACGCTCGCTTCGATCACCTTCCAGAACTACTTCCGGATGTACGCCAAGCTGTCGGGCATGACCGGCACGGCCGACACCGAAGCGTACGAGTTCCAGGAGATCTACGGCCTGGAAACCGTGGTCATTCCGCCCAACCGGCCCACCATCCGCAAGGACGAACTCGACCTGGTCTACAAGACCAACAAGGAGAAGTTCAACGCGGTGATCGAGGACATCCGCGACGCGCACACCCGCGGCCAGCCGGTGCTGGTGGGCACCACCTCGATCGAGAACTCCGAGCTCATCTCCAACCTGCTGACGGCCGCCAAGCTGCCGCACCAGGTGCTCAACGCCAAGCAGCACGCAAAAGAAGCCGAGATCGTGGCCCAGGCCGGCCGGCCGGGCGTGATCACCATCGCCACCAACATGGCGGGCCGCGGCACCGACATCGTGCTGGGCGGCAACGTCGAGAAGCAGGTGCAGATCCTCGAGGCCGACGAGACCGTGCCGGCCGACGAGAAGGCCCGCCGCATCGAGCAACTCAAGGCCGAGTGGCAGAGCCTGCACGACAAGGTGCGCGCCGAAGGCGGCCTGCGCATCATCGCGACCGAGCGGCATGAGTCGCGCCGCATCGACAACCAGCTGCGTGGCCGCGCCGGCCGCCAGGGCGACCCGGGTTCCTCGCGCTTTTACCTGTCGCTGGAAGATCCGCTGATGCGCATCTTCGCGGGCGACCGCGTGCGCGCCATCATGGACCGGCTGAAGATGCCGGAAGGCGAGGCCATCGAAGCCGGCATCGTCTCGCGCAGCATCGAAGGCGCGCAGCGCAAGGTGGAAGCCCGCAACTTCGACGTGCGCAAGCAGCTGCTGGAGTACGACGACGTCGCCAACGACCAGCGCAAGGTCATCTACCAGCAGCGCAACGAGATCCTGGAATCCACTTCGGTGGCCGAGCAGATCACCAACCTGCGCCGCAGCGCCATCGCCGGTGTGGTGCGCGCGCATGTGCCCGAAGGCAGCCTGGAAGAGCAGTGGGAGCTGGACGGCCTGGAGAAGTCGCTGCGCGACGAATGGCAGCTGGAAGTGCCGCTCAAGGCCATGGTCGAGGGCAGCGACAGCGTGACCGACGAGGACATCGAGGAGCGCGTGGTCAAGGCCGCCGACGAGGTGTTCGAGGCCAAGGTGGCCATCGTCGGTGAGGACCAGTTCAACCCGTTCATGCGCATGGTGCTGCTGCAGTCCATCGACAGCCACTGGCGTGAGCACCTGGCTTCGCTCGACTACCTGCGTCAGGGCATCCACCTGCGCGGCTACGCGCAGAAGAACCCCAAGCAGGAGTACAAGCGCGAAGCCTTCGAGCTGTTCTCGCAGATGCTCGACCAGGTGAAGCTGGAAGTCACCCGCGTGCTGCTGACGGTGCGCATCCAGTCGCAGGACCAAGTGGCGCAGGCCGCCGAGGCCATCGAGCAGAGCGCCAGCGAGCTGGGCCAGGTGACCTACACCCACCCGAACGAAGACGGCTCGGTGTCGCAGGAAACCGAAGGCGGCAATCTGGCCGACCAGCTGCCGCGCGTGGGCCGCAACGACCCCTGCCCCTGCGGCAGCGGCAAGAAGTACAAGCAGTGCCACGGCCGCCTGAGCTGATCCGCCCTCTCTTCTCCCCGTTGAACTGACCGCACCGACCGGAGGCCGCCGATGCCCGTGAACCTGCAAGCGCCCAACCCTGCCGACCTGCATCCTGTCGCCGGTGTGCGCCTGGGCATCGCGATGGCCGGCATCCGCAAGGCCAACCGCAAGGACTTGGTGGTGCTGGCGCTGGACGAAGGCTCGCAGGTGGCGGGCGTGTTCACCCGCAACCGCTTTTGCGCCGCGCCGGTGCAGGTGGGCCAGGCGCACCTGGCGGCCGGCCGCGGCATCCGCGCGCTGGTCATCAACACCGGCAATGCCAACGCCGGCACCGGTGAAGACGGCCTGCAGCGCGCCCGCGCCACCTGCGCCGCCGCCGCGCGGCTGATGAACCTGGCGCCCGAGCAGGTGCTGCCGTTTTCCACCGGCGTGATCATGGAAACGCTACCCGTCGACCGCATCGAAGCCGGCCTGCCCGCCGCGCTGGCCGACCTGCGCGCCGATGGCTGGGCCGACGCGGCCCAGGGCATCATGACCACCGACACCCTGCCCAAGGCCGCCTCGCGCCAGGTGCAGGTGGGTGGCCGCACCGTCACCGTCACCGGCATTTCCAAGGGCGCCGGCATGATCCGGCCCAACATGGCCACCATGCTCAGCTACATGGCCACCGACGCTGCGGTGGCGCCCGCGCTGCTGCAGCCGCTGGTGCGCGAGGCGGCCGACCTCAGCTTCAACCGCATCACCATCGACGGTGATACCTCCACCAACGACTCGTTCGTGCTGATCGCCACCGGCCAGGCCGGCAACGCGCCGGTGGAGTCGCTGGACTCGGAAGACGGCCGTGCGCTGCGCGATGCCGTGGTGGCCGTGGCCACGCAGCTGGCCCAGGCCATCGTGCGCGACGGTGAAGGCGCCACCAAGTTCATCACCGTGCAGATCGACGGTGGCCGCACGGCCGAAGAGTGCAAGCTGGCGGCCTATGCCATCGCGCATTCGCCGCTGGTCAAGACCGCCTTCTTCGCCAGCGACCCCAACCTGGGCCGCATCCTGGCGGCGGTGGGTTACGCGGGCATCGACGACCTCGACCAGTCGAAGATCGACCTCTTCCTGGACGACGTGCACGTGGCCCGCGCCGGCGGCCGCCACCCCGAGTACCAGGAAGCCGACGGCCAGCGGGTGATGAAGCAAAGCGAGATCACCGTGCGCGTCGATCTGCACCGCGGCAGCGCCAGCGCCACGGTGTGGACCTGCGACCTGTCGCACGACTACGTCAGCATCAACGCCGACTACCGCAGCTGATATTGGCCGGCTCGTAGGGCTTGATGCGGCCTGTGTGCCGCTGTTAGCCTGCCGGATTGGCCAGGGCCGCCCACGAGGCGCGCCGCCGATCCGTGAGACCCGAGCCCATGAAGCCGACCATTCGCCTGCCCGCCGCCTGGCGCCGCAGGCTGCAACTGCCGCCCAACGACCTGCTGCGCAACGCGGCCTACCGGCGGCTGTTCACCTCCATCTTGTGCAGCTCGCTGGGCGGGCAGGTGACCATGCTGGCGCTGCCGCTCACCGCCGCGCTGCTGCTGCACGCCACGCCCACGCAGATGGGTTGGCTCACCACGATGGAGCTGCTGCCCTTCGTGCTGTTCTCGCTGCCTTGCGGCGTGTGGCTCGACCGTGTGCGCAAGCTGCCGGTGTACGTGGCGGGCGAGTTCTCGCTGGCGGTGGCCGTGCTCACCGTGCCGCTGGCCTGGGCCATGGGCTGGCTGACCATCGGCTGGCTGTACGTGGTGGGCTTTCTCATCGGCACCGTGTACACCACCGCCGGCAGCGCCGCGCAGATCGTGCTCACCCAGGTGGTGCCGCGCGAGCGGCTGGTGGAAGCGCATGCCAAGAACGCGCTGGCCACCTCCGGCGCCGAAGTGGCCGGCCCGGGCCTGGCCGGCGCGTTGATCAAGGCCGTGGGCGCGCCGATGGCGCTGATGATCGACGCGGTGCTGCTGCTGGTGTCGGTCGCCATCCTGCGTGGGGTGGAGGCGCCTGAAACTCGCCAACCGCAGGCCGGCCAACGCTTCTGGCCGCAGCTCAAGGAAGGCCTGCGCTTCGTCGCCCACCACCGGCTGCTGATCGCGCTGGCGGTGGCCGTGGGCCTTTGGCAGATGTGCCACAACGCCGCGCTGGTGGTGCAGATCCTGTACGCCACGCGTGAGCTGGGCATGTCCGAGCGGGCCATCGGCCTGGCCTATGTGGCCATGGGTGGCGGCACGGTGCTGGCCAGCACCTTGGGCCACCGCATCAGCGAGCGCATCGGCCCCGGCCCCTGCCTGACGCTGGGCATCGCCAGCTGCGGCCTGGGCTGGCTGCTGGCGGCCGTGGTGCCGCCGCAGCACGGCGGCGTGGCGGCGTTCGTGGTGATGCTGATGCTGTTCGGCAGCGGCGCGGTGCTGATCTTCATCAACTTCCTGGCGCTGCGCCAGGCGGTGACGCCCGAGCCGCTGCTGGGCCGCATGACCAGCATCATGCGTTGGCTGATCATCCTGCCGGCGGGCCCGGGCGCGCTGCTGGGTGGCTGGCTGGGGGAGCATGTGGCGCTGCGCGCCACACTGCTGTTTTCGGGCGTCACCGCCTTGCTGCTGGCCGGCCTGGCGCTGCGGCACCCGGTGATCCGCGCGGTGCGCAGCCTGCCTTCGCAACCGAAGTCGGAGGCGGCACCCCCGGAAGATCCGGCCGCCGAGGCGATGCCGTTGAAGGCGTGAGTCAGTCGGCGGTGCCGGGCGCTGCGGCCGAGAAGCGGTCCACCGCATCGGTGATCACGCCATCGATGCCCGCGGCCTCCAGCCGCCGCGCATCGGCGCTGTCGTTCACCGTGTAGCAGAGCGAACGCAGGCCGGCGGCGTGAATGCGGCCGATCACCGCTTCATCCAACAGCTTGTGGTTGCACACCACCGCCACGCAGCCCAGGCCTTGCGCTTCTTCCAGCCAGCCTTCGCGCAGGCTGTCCAGCAGCAGCGCACGCGGCACCTGCGGTGCGGTGTCGCGCGCGCCGGCCAGCGACTCGGGCTGGAACGAGCTGAACAGCGGCGGCAGTGCCTGCGGCTGCGCGCCCCACAGGCGCAGCACCTCGGTGCCCACCACCTCGCCGGTGCGGCGTTCTGCGCCCGGCGTCGGCTTGATCTCGATGTTGAGTGCAAAACCGTTGCGCAGCACATAGGCCGCGATGGCGTCCAGCCGCGGCAGCGGCTCGCCCGCGTAGCCGCGTGAATGCCAGCTGCCGGCGTCCAGCCGCGACAAGGCGTCCCAGGCCAGATCACCCGCCGTGCCCCGACCGCTGGTGGTGCGCTCCAACGTGGCGTCGTGCAGCAGGAAGGGCACGCCGTCGGCACTCAGCTTCACGTCGCACTCAAAGGCGCGGTAGCCATGGGCAGCGCCCAGGCGGAAGGCGGCCAGCGTGTTCTCCGGCGCCAGCTTGCCGGCGCCGCGGTGGGCGATCCAGCGGGGGTAGGGCCAGGTCGCCTGCATATTGACGCTTCGCATCATGGGCGCTGCCTCAGGTGCCGCTCACGCGCTGCTGGGTCTCGGCATCGAACCAGTGCAGGTGCGCCGCCTGCACCAGCAGCTGCACCGTCTGGCCCAGCGCGGGTGCGCGGTCGCCGCTGTCCACCCGCACCGTCACCAGGTCGCTGCCGGGCGACAGCCGGCCGTAGATCAGCCGCTCGGCGCCCAGCGTCTCGATCATCTCGACGGTGAAGGGCCAGCCACCGTGGCCGTTGGCCGGGTCGGCGATGGACAGGTGCTCGGGCCGCGCGCCCAGGATCAAGGCGCCCGCACGCGGCGCCGTGGCCGGCAGCGTGAGCGAAGCCCCTTCGATGCTGAAGCGCGAGCCATCGACCGTGCCGCGGATCAGGTTCATCGGCGGCGAGCCGATGAAGCCCGCGACGAAGGTGGTGGCCGGGCGGGTGTACACCTCGTCCGGCGTGCCGATCTGCTCCATGCGGCCGGCGTTCATCACGATCATGCGCTGGGCCAGCGTCATCGCCTCCACCTGGTCGTGCGTGACGAACAGCGAGGTGACGCCCAGCTCGCGGTGCAGCTTCTGGATCTCGAGCCGCGTTTGCGCGCGCAGCTTGGCGTCCAGGTTCGACAGCGGCTCGTCGAACAAAAACACCTGCGGCTGCCGCACGATGGCGCGGCCCATGGCCACGCGCTGGCGCTGGCCGCCCGACAGCTGCCGCGGCCGGCGGTCCAGCAGCGCGCCCAGCTCCAGGATCTTGGCGGCCTTTTGCACCCGGGCCTCGATCTCGGCCGGCGGCACCTTGGCGATCTTCAGGCCGTAGGCCATGTTGGCGTACACCGTCATGTGCGGGTACAGCGCGTAGTTCTGGAACACCATGGCGATGTCCCGCTCCGACGGTTCCACGTTGTTGACCACGCGGCCGCCGATCGCGATCTCGCCGCCGCTGATCTCTTCCAGCCCGGCCACCATGCGCAGCAGCGTGCTCTTGCCGCAGCCCGAAGGCCCGACGATGACGACGAATTCGCCGTCGGTGATCTCCGCATTGACGCCGTGGATGACCTGCAGCGCGCTGGCACCGGTGCCATAGCGCTTGACCACGTTGCGGATGGAAATGGCTCCCACTGTGTTGTCCTATTTTTCGGTATCGACCAGGCCCTTGACGAACCACTTCTGCATGAGCATGACCACCAGCGCGGGCGGAATCATCGCCAGCATCGCGGTGGCCATGATCAGGTTCCACTCGTTGCCGGCTTCGCCGCCGGCGATCATCCGCTTGATGCCGATGACCACGGGGTACATGTCTTCCTGGGTGGTGACCAGCAGCGGCCACAGGTACTGGTTCCAGCCGTAGATGAACTGGATGACGAACAGCGCCGCGATGCTGGTGGTGGACAGCGGCACCAGCACGTCCTTGAAAAAGCGCAGCGGCCCGGCGCCGTCGATGCGCGCGGCCTCCACCAGCTCGTCGGGTACCGTCAAAAAGAACTGCCGGAACAGGAAGGTGGCCGTGGCCGAGGCGATCAGCGGCACCGTCAACCCGGCATAGCTGTTGAGCATGCCCAGGTCGCTCACCACCTTGTAGGTGGGCCCGATGCGCACTTCCACCGGCAGCATCAGCGTGACGAAGATGGCCCAGAAGAAGAACTTGCGGAACGGGAACTTGAAGTACACCAGCGCAAAGGCCGACAGCAGCGAGATGGCGATCTTGCCGATGGCGATGATCAGCGCGCTGATCAGGCTGACCATCATCATCCGGCCCACGGCGGCATTGGAGCCGCCGCCGCTGCCGGTGCCGAACAGCGCGGTGCGGTAGTTGTCGATGAAGTGCGCCCCCGGCAGCAGCGGCATCGGCTGCTGCACCACCTCGCTGGCGGTATGGGTGGAAGCGACGAAGGTCAGGTACACCGGGAAGGCGACGATCAGCACCCCCAGCAACAGAATGACGTGGGCCAGGATGCCCAGCGTGGGACGGCGCTCGACCATCAGTAGTTCACTTTCTTCTCGACGAACTTGAACTGCACCACCGTCAGCGCAATCACGATGACCATCAGCACCACCGACTGCGCGGCCGAGCCGCCCAGGTCCAGCGCCTTGAAGCCGTCGTAGTAGACCTTGTAGACCAGGATCGCGGTGTCCTTGCCGGGGCCGCCTTGCGTGGCCGCATCCACGATCGCGAAGGTATCGAAGAAGGCGTACACCACGTTGATCACCAGCAGGAAGAAGGTGGTGGGCGACAGCAGCGGAAACTGGATCGTCCAGAACCGCCGCCACGGTCGCGCACCGTCAATGGCCGCCGCCTCGATCAGCGACTTCGGGATGCTTTGCAGCCCGGCCAGGAAAAACAGGAAGTTGTACGAGAGCTGCTTCCACACCGCCGCCATCACGATCAGCGTCATCGCGTGGTGGCTGTTGAGCAGGTGGTTCCAGTCGAAGCCCAGCGTGCCCAGCGCATACGACACCACGCCGATGCTCGGCGCGAACATGAAGAGCCACAGCACGCCGGCCACCGCCGGCGCCACGGCATACGGCCAGATGAGCAGCGTGCGGTAGAAGTGCGTGCCGCGCACCACGCGGTCGGCAAACACAGCCAGCAGCAGCGAGAGGCTGATACCCAGCACCGCCACCAGCGCCGAGAACACCGCCGTGGTGCTGAACGAAGCCAGGTAGGTGGGGTCGTCCCACAGGCGCTGGAAGTTCTCCAGGCCCACCCATTCCACCGAGGTGCCGAAGGCGTCGGACTGCTGGAAGGACTGGACCAGGGCCTGGCCCGCGGGCCAGAAAAAGAAGACGGCGATGATGACCAGCTGCGGGGCGATGAGTGCCCAAGGCAGCCAGCTTGAACGGAAGACGACGCGTTTTTCCATGGGCGCGGCGGCGAGGCCGGCAGGTGCTTGTTGTTGTGATTGTCAGCCTCGCGGCACGCCCTCCCGGCGCGCCGCGAGGCCAGGCTCAGGCGCGTCAGCGGCTGTTGGCCTTCTGGAAGCGTTCCAGCTGCTCGTTGCCGCGCTTGACGATCGAGTCCAGCGCTTCCTTGGCGGTCTTCTTGCCGGCCCACACCTGTTCGAGTTCTTCGTCCTCGATGGCGCGGATCTGCAGGTAGTTGCCCAGGCGGATGCCGCGCGACTTGTCGGTCACCTTGCGGATCATCTGGTTCACCGCCACGTCGGTGCCCGGCTTGTCCTTGTAGAAGCCCGAGTCCTCGGTCAGCTTGAACGAGGCCATGGTCACCGGCAGGTAGCCGGTGCGCTTGTGGCTGGCCGACTGCACTTCAGGCTGCGAGATGTAGTTGAAGAACGAGGCGATGCCCTTGTATTCCTCGGCCTTCTTGCCCGACATCACCCACAGGCTGGCGCCGCCGATCACGGTGTTCTGCGGCGCGCCTTCCACGTCGGGGTAGTAGGGCAGCGGGGCCAGGCCGTAGGCGAACTTGGC
>NZ_CAXFDV010000027.1:0-4366 GCF_964001545.1 uncultured Aquincola sp. | reverse complement strand
TGCATGGGGTCGGCATGGCTGCGGTAACGACCGACCTCGATGCGGCGGATGCCGCTGGTGCCACCCGGGAACAAAGCCGATTGCCAGCGCCACAGCCGGTCGTGGTCCAGCGGCTGATCAAAACTGCGGGTGGCGTCGTCGATCACCGCCACCTGGCCGTCGGCATGGCGGTCCTGCGGTCCGGCGCTGGACAGGCCCAGGCGGCGCATGACCGAAGATCGCACGGCATCCGGCGACAGCCGTTGGCCCTCGATGGCGGCCGTGGCGATGGTTTCTTCCTCCATCAAGGTCTGCATCACCGAGACATCGCTTTGCAGACCAATGGCCTGCGCCTTGCCTTCAAGCCGCCCCTGCATGCGATGCGCATAGGCCAGCACCGGGCCGGCCTGCGCGGCGTTGAAGGTCAGCGCGGGCCAGTCCGGCTGCTGCTACACCCAGCGTGAGTTGCGGGAGCTCATGAGCCGAATCCTAGTCTATACGGCTCAAAAAGTGATCCGTTTCGGTCGATTTGTGGCTCATCAGCCCCAGCGCCTAACATGCACCCGGCCCGACCTGCCGGCCGGGCCGACAAGAACACCACGCGGAGACAAGCCCGGCATGCCTGAAGCCATCTATGACCACGTCATCGTGGGCGGCGGTACCGCCGGCTGCCTGCTGGCCAACCGGCTGAGTGCCGATCCGCGGCGGCGGGTGCTGCTGCTGGAGGCCGGGCCGGCCGACAATTACCACTGGATCCACATCCCGGTGGGCTACCTGTACTGCATCGGCAACCCGCGCACCGACTGGCTCTACCAGACCGATGCCGACGCGGGCCTCAACGGCCGCCAGCTGCGCTACCCGCGCGGCCGCACGCTGGGCGGCTGCAGCAGCATCAACGGCATGATCTACATGCGCGGCCAGTCGCGCGACTACGACGGCTGGGCCGCCGCCACCGGCAGCGACGACTGGGCCTGGCGCCAGGTGCTGCCCTACTTCCTGCTGCACGAAGACCACCACGGCGGCGCCGGCGAGCTGCACGGCGCCCAGGGCACCCTGCCCGCGGTGCTGCGCGGCGGGGCCGAGGGCGACCGCAACGACGCCTACCTGCAATCGTTGCGTGCCCGCGGCGCCGGTGGCGAATGGCGGGTCGAAAAGCAGCGGCTGCGCTGGGACATCCTGGACGCCTTCGCCCGTGCGGCCGAGCAGGCCGGCATCGCTGCCACGCCCGACTTCAACCGCGGCAGCAACGAAGGCGTGGGCTACTTCGAGGTCAACCAGCGCGCAGGCTGGCGCTGGAACACCGCCAAGGCCTTTCTGCGGCCGGCGCAGGGGCGGCCCAACTTGTCCATACAAGTGGGTGCACAGGTGCAGCGGCTGCGTCTGCAGGCCGATGCCGACGGCACCATGCGCTGCACCGGCCTGCGCTGGTGGAATGGTCGTGAATCGGTGGAGGTGCGGGCGCGGCATGAGGTAATCCTCAGCGCCGGCAGCATCGGCACGCCGCAGATCCTGCAGCTCTCGGGCATCGGGCCGGGCACGCACCTGCACGAGCACGGCGTGGCCGTGTTGCATGAGCTGCCCGGCGTGGGCGAAAACCTGCAAGACCACCTGCAGATCCGTGCGGTGTTCAAGGTGCAGAAGGTGAGCACGCTCAACGTGCTGGCCAACAGCCTGCTGGGCAAGGCCCGCATCGGGCTGGAATACGCCGTCAACCGCAGCGGTCCGATGAGCATGGCGCCCAGCCAGCTGGGGGCGTTTGCGCGCAGCGACCCATCGCGCGCCTGGCCCAACCTGCAGTACCACGTGCAGCCGCTCAGCCTGGATGCCTTCGGCGAGCCGCTGCACGGCTTTCCGGCCTTCACCGCCAGCGTGTGCAACCTCAACCCCAGCAGCCGCGGCCGGGTGCGCATCCGCAGCCCGCGCTTCGAGGACGCACCCTCGATCGCGCCACAGTACCTGAGCACCGAAGAAGACCGCCAGGTGGCCGCGCAGTCGCTGCGGCTGACGCGGCGCATCGTGGCCCAGCCGGCGCTGGCGGCCTACCAGCCGCAGGAATGGAAGCCCGGCACCCAGTACCAGACCGATGAAGAGCTGGCCCGGCTGGCCGGCGACATCGCCACCACCATCTTCCACCCGGTGGGCACCACCAGGATGGGCCGCGACGACGACCCGATGGCGGTGGTGGATGCGCGGCTGCGGGTGCGCGGCGTGCGCGGCCTGCGGGTGGTGGATGCGGGCGTGATGCCCACCATCACCAGCGGCAACACCAACTCGCCCACGCTGATGATTGCCGAGCGCGCCGCGCAATGGATCGCGCAGGACGCGCCCACGTGATCACCGACCCGTGGTTCTACGCGGTGGCCGTGCCCGCCGTGCTGCTGATGGGCTTGAGCAAGACCGGCTTCGGCGCCGGCTTCGGGGCGCTGGCAGTGCCGCTGATGGCGCTGGCCGTGCCGGTGCCGCAGGCGGCGGCCATCATGCTGCCGCTGCTGGCCATCATGGATGCGCTGGGCCTGGCTGCGTTCATCAAGGAGTTCGACCGCCAGCTCATCAAGCTCATCCTGCCGGCCGGGCTGTTGGGCACGGTGATCGGCACGCTGCTGTTCGGCGTGCTGCCGCCGCAGGTGGTGGCCGGCGTGGTGGGCGCCATCACGCTGCTGTTCCTGGCCATCCGCACGGTGTTTCCGCCGCGGGCCGATGCGCCGCCGCCGCCACGCTGGTTGGGCTTCGGGCTGGCCACGGTGTCGGGCTTCACCAGCTTCGTGGCCCATGCGGGCGGGCCGCCGATCAGCTTTTATGTGCTGCCGCTGCGGCTGCCGCCGGTGCGCTTCACCGCCACGATGGCGGTGTTCTTCGCGGCGGTGAACGCCTCCAAGTGGATTCCCTACGCCTGGCTGGGGTTGATCGACCTGGGCAACCTGGGCACCTCGGCCGTGCTGGCACCACTGGCGCCGGTGGGCGTGTGGGTGGGCGTGCGTGTGGTGCGGCGGGTGTCGCCGGTTTGGTTCTACCGGCTGTTTTCGCTGGGCATGCTGCTGACCGGCAGCAAGCTGCTGTGGGACGGACTGCGCTGAGCTGACGTAAGCCGCGCAGCGGGGCCGGGCGCCCTTGCTGCGCGGGCAAGTCGGCTCAGTGCCGCTGCTGCATCAGCCCCGGTGGGCGCGACGACGCAGCGCCACGCCCAGGCCCAGGCCACCGGCCAGCAGCAGGGCCAGCGACGAGGGCTCGGGCACCGGCGGTGTGGTGTCGACCAGGCTCACGCCGTCGAGCAGCGAGAAGGGCGGCAGCCCCGCCGGCCCGGTGGCCAGGAAGGACAGCCACTGGCTGGCCGAAGTGGCCGTGAAGGTGAAGCTTTCGGACTGCCAGGGCAGGAAGCCCTTGGAGGGCACCGCGCTGCCCGGCCCGCCGACCGACACGCTGTCGCTGCCGAAGCTCACGTTCCAGCCCACCCAGAAGTCGCCCTGCACGTCGGCGAACTGCGCGCCGCCCCACTCGAAGCTCAGCTGGTAGGTGTGGCCGGCCGTCAGCCCGTTGATCTGCTGCTGCACCGCGCCGGTGGCATAGCCGCCGTCGCCGCCCAGGAACTTGCCGCCGTTGCTGCTGCCGGTGAAGCCGTTGTTGACGCCGTTGTCCGGCCCCCAGACGAAGATGTTGGTGTTCAACGATGCCGAGTTCACCGAGGTGAAGCCGCCATTGAAGCCCGAGTTGGCCAGACCGTCGTCGGCCGTCGTGTCGAGCACGAAGTTGAAGTTGTTGTTGTCGGTCTGCGACCAGCCGGGCACCGAGACGATGCTGCCGACCTGGCCCAGACCCGTGCCCTGCTCGAAGCCGCCATTGACGACCAGCTCGGCGGGCGGGGCTGCAAAAGCGGGCAGGCTGCCCAACGCAAGGGCAGCGGCGATCGAAGACAGGCGCGGAAAAGTCATGAAGCCTCCAGGTTGGCGAGGTGAAGAAGTGGGGTGGCCGGCGTTGCGGCCCGTGGTGCGTGCGCCGCAGCGCGGCGACACGACTTGTTTCAGAGCATACGCAACCGGATACTTCGGTTACATGTCGACTGTGCGTTCTGCCCCAAAAACAACGAGTCGTGCAACTTTGGGGATGCGTTAGTGATACCTGGGTGTGGTACAGCGCGCCCACTTTTTCGAGGGCTTTGATGACTGCGACCCTGACCTCTTTGGCCGTCGACCTGTTGCGGCTGCTGGCCTGGGCAGCCTTGCTGTTGCTGGTGCTGGGTCCGCTGGAGCGGCTCTTCGGCCTGCGGCGCGTGGCCTGGCGCCGACCCGGCAGGGTGACCGACCTGTGCTGGTATTTCTTCAACGGCTTGCTGCTCAAGTGGCTGCTGTTGGTGCCCGCCATGGCGCTGGCGGTGCTGGCGCATGCGGCGGTG
>NZ_CAXFDV010000026.1:0-2699 GCF_964001545.1 uncultured Aquincola sp. | reverse complement strand
CGAGCGGCCCTGGAAGTGGCTGGTCAGCCGCTTCACCTCGGGGTCCTGGATGTCGCTGCTGCCGGTGTGCCACTTCAGCAGCATCTGCAGGCAGGCGAACCAGCAGCTCTGCAGCTTGCGCTGGCGCACGAAATCAGGCTCGCGCAAGATGATGCTGGTCATGGGTCAGGTCCTCCGTGGCTTCAGAACCGCTCCGGCCGCAGCACTTCGGCCGGCGTGAAGTACATCGCCACGCTGTAGTGGGGCGCATAGCGGGCCAGCACCTCCTGGGCCAGGGCTTCGGCGGTGGCGCGGTCGCACAGCAGCTTGAGCTCGATGGTGCGGTCGGCTTCCCAGGCGCCTTCACGTTCGCCTTCGAAGAAGCGGCCGTGCACCTCGGCCACGGTCCAGCCCTGCACGCCGCGCTGGCGCGCTTCGCGCACCAGGGGCTTTTCCAGGGCGGCCTCGGCCACGATGACCAGCAGCGTACGGGGATGGGTGGACAGCGGTGTGTTCATGGGTGCAGCCTGCGCGCCAGCTCGATGTAGAGCGGAATGCCGATGACGATGTTGAACGGAAAGGTGATGCCCAGCGCGGCGGTGATGGACAGCGCCGCATTGGCCTGCGGCACCGCGATGCGCATGGCCGTGGGCGCCGCGATGTAGCTGGCGCTGGCGGCCAGCGTGGCCAGCATCGCCACGCCGCCGGTGCCCAGGCCCAGCAGCAGGCCGGTGGCCGCGCCCACGCCGCTGAGCAGCAGCGGCGCGCCGATGCCCACCAGCAGCACCGCCAAGCCGAAGCGACGTACATCGCCCAGCCGGCCGCCGGCCACCAGCCCCAGCTCCAGCAGGAACAGCGCCAGCACACCCTTGAACGGATCGATGAACACGGCCTTGATGGGCGCGGTGCCTGCCTCGCCGGCCACCGCACCGATGACGATGCCGCCCACCAGCAGCAGCACGCTCTTGCCGAAGAGCACGTCGTGCGCCAGTTCGCCCCAGCGCGGCGGGCCGCTGGCATCGCGCGCCGCCGACAGCCGTGCCAGCAGGATGCCGGCCAGCAGGCCCGGCGCCTCCAGCACGGCCACCCACAGCGGCGCCTGCGCTTCCAGCGGCAGGTTGGCACGGGCCAGCGCCGTCTGCGCCACCGCGAAGGTGACCACGCTCACCGAGCCGTAGTGCGCGCCCAGTGCCGCCGAGTCCACACCCGACAGGCGCAGCAGCCGCAGCAGCGGATACAGCCCCACCGGAATCAGGAAGCCCATGGCGGCCAGCACCGCCACTTCGGGCGCCAGCGTGGCCAGCGGCTGCTTGGACAGCTCGATGCCGCCCTTCAGGCCGATGGCCAGCAGCAGGTAGATGGACAGGGTTTCGTACAGCGCTTCCGGCAGCTTCAGTTCGCTGCGCACCAGGCGGGCGAACAGACCCAGCAGGAAGAAGAAGACGACGACGTCGATCATGGCAATCGGCAAGGCTCCTGGAACGGGCCGAAGTATCGGCGCAGCGCGCGGCGCATGGGCTTCTAACATGGCCCCATGGATGCCCTGCCCGTGCTCGCCACCGCCCGCCTGCGGCTGCGCCCCTTGCGCCGCGGTACCGACGACGAGGCCTTGTTCGCCGTCTACGGCGACGCACGGGTGATGCGCCATGCCAGCGACCCGCCGTTCACCAGCCTGGCCGATGTGGCCCGCCTGCACGACAGTGTCGAGCGGCTGCTGGCCGCGCAACTCTCGTTCGAATGGGCGGTGGCGATGCGGGCCGACGACCGGCTGATCGGCACCTGCGGCCTGCACGGCTTTGACTGGCCGTTGCACCAGGCCGAGGTGGGCTGCCTGCTGGCCCAGGCGCACTGGGGCCAGGGCTTGATGAGCGAGGCCCTGCGCGCGCTGATGGCGCATGCGGCGGGCACGCTGGGCCTGCACACGCTGCTGGCCGACATCGATGCGGACAACATGCGCTCGCAGCGCCTGTTCAGCGCGCTGGGTTTCGACCCGCGGCCCAACGGCCTCTACCAATGCACGCTGCAGCCATGAAGCCGCCGCTGCATGTGCTGCTGGCCACGCTGGGCTCGGCGGGCGACATCCACCCCTTCCTGGCGCTGGGCCAGGCCTTGCACGCGCGTGGCCACCGGGTGACGGTGCTGTGCCCCGAGGTGTTCGGCCGGCTGGTGCAGCAAGCCGGCCTGGGCGTGCGGGCCATGGGCAGCCGGGCCGAGTACGAAGCCGTGACGCAGGAGCCCGCGCTGTGGGACGCCCGCAAGGGCTTCGGCATCATCTGGCGCCACCTGCGGCCCGGCCTGCGGCGGCTGCACGACACCTTGCAGGCGATGCCGGCCGACGAGCGGCTGCTGCTGGTGGCTCACCCGCTGGCCTTGCCCTCGGCCGACCTGTGCCGCGCGCTGCGGCCCGGCCTGCCCATCGTGGGTGCCTACCTGGCGCCGCAGAACCTGCGCACGGTGCATCACCCGTTGAAGCTGGGGCCGCTGGCGGTGCCGGCCTGGGTGCCCATGGCCTGGCGCCGCTGGGCCTGGCGCCGCATCGACCAGCAGTTGATCGACCCGCTGACCGTGGCCGACCTGAACGCGCTGCGCAGCCCGCTGGGCCTGCCGCCCATCGCGCATTTCGTCGAGCATCTGCAAAGCGTGCCCGACCTCAGCATCACGCTGTTCGCGCCCTGGTTCGGCCTTGCCCAGCCCGACTGGCCGCAGCCTCTGGTGGAAGG
>NZ_CAXFDV010000025.1:0-5730 GCF_964001545.1 uncultured Aquincola sp. | reverse complement strand
TTGCCGACGATGTATTTCATCTCGGTCTGGCCGAACATCTCGTTCATCGGCACCTGCAGCACGTCGCGGCACCAGGCCATCACCGCATCGCCCACCGGCTCGCCGGCGGCCATCACTGCCTGCAGCCGCAGGCGCGGAAAGCGCTGCCTCGGGTGGGGCACCGCCTTCATCATCGCCTTCAACGCGGTGGGGAACAGGAAGGTGTGCGTCACCCCATGGCGCTGCATCAGGCCGAAGGCGGTCTCGGGGTCGAAGCGCCCGCTGTAGCCCACCAGCGGCCGGCCGAAGTACAGCACCGGCAGCAGCACGTCGATCAGACCGCCGGTCCAGGCCCAGTCGGCCGGGCTCCATACCACCGGCCCGCCGTCGGGTGCGGTGAAGCCGTTGTAGCTGCAGACGAAGCCCGGCAGGTTGCCGATCAGCGCCCGGTGCGGCAGCAGCGCGCCCTTGGGCGGGCCGGTGGTGCCGCTGGTGTAGATGAGGATGGCCGCATCGTCGGCCGCCGTGTCCACCGGGGTGAAGTGCGTATCGCTGCCGGCCAGCGCAGCGCGCCAGTCGGCATCGCCCTGGCCTTCGGCCTCGCCCACCGCCAGCACCGTGCGCAGCGCCGGGCATTCGGCGCGGGCCGTGCGCAGCGCGGCCATCGCGCTCTCGTCGGCGATGGCCATCACCGCTTCGCTGTTCTGCAGCCGGTAGGCCAGCGCCTCGGGCCCGAAGAGCTGGGACAACGGCATGGCCACTGCGCCCAGTTGGTACAGCGCCATGTGCGACACCACGGTTTCATAGCGTTGCGGCATCACGATGGCCACGCGGTCGCCGCGCTGCACGCCTTGCGCCACCAGCCAGTGGCTCAGCCGGTTGGCATCGGCCTGCAGACGCGCGAAGGTGTAGGCCGTGCGCTCGCCGTTGGCGCGCTCATGGTGCACGGCAATGGCTTCGGGCGTGTCGCGCGCCCAGCGGCCGCAGCACACCTCGGCCAGGTTGAAGCGGGCCGGCACATGCCAGCGGAATTCGCCGTGGATCAGGGCGTGGCGGTCGGCCTGCGGACCCGCACCGGCTTTGCTGCGCGCCATGGGCTTCAGGCAGCGCCGGTGCCAGCCGCCGCGCCAGGCGCATAGGCGGCCAGCGCCTCGCCGGTGATGCGGCAGATGCGCCAGTCGGGCATCACGGTGGCGCCCATGCGCTGATAAAAGCGGATGGCGTTCTCGTTCCAGTCCAGCACGCTCCACTCGAAGCGGCCGTAGCCGCGCTCGGCCGCGATGCCGGCCAGCCGCGTGAGCAAGGCCTTGCCCAGGCCGCTGCCGCGGTGCGCGGGTTGTACATACAAGTCTTCCAGGTAGAGCCCGGGCTTGGCCAGGAAGGTGGAGAAGTTGGTGAAGTAAAGGGCAAAGGCCACCACCTGGCCCTGCACCTCGCCCACCAGGCATTCGGCCACCGGCCGGTCGCCGAACAGGTGCGGCTGCAGGCTCTCGGGCGTCGCCTGCAGCAGGTGGCTCAGCCGCTCGAAGTCGGCCAGTTCGCGGATCAGGCCGACGATGGCCGGCAGGTCGCGCGGCTCGGCCGCGCGCAACAAGGTGTCGCTACTCATGCGGCTCATTCTGTCAGCCGCCGGCGGGCCAACAGGGCAGCGGTTTCCCGGCCAGGCCAGGCGCCCGCAGCCTGCGCGCAGGTGACAGCAGCGCCGGTGGCCGCGCCTTACAGTCGGCCGCATGTCGTCGCCCATGCCCGAACCCGCAGCCGCGCCAGCGGCCGTCGCGCCCTACCTGCCGCGGCGCCCCTCTACCAGCCGCTTCGTCCAGGTGCGCGGCCTGCGCTACCACCTGCGCTGCTGGGGCGAGCTGACCGCAGACGGCCCGCCGCCGCTGCTGATGCTGCACGGCTGGATGGACGTCTCGGCCTCCTTCCAGTTCATGGTCGATGCGATGGTCGAAGGTCGCGCGCTGATCGCGCCCGACTGGCGCGGCTTCGGGCTGACCGAGCGGTCAGCCACCGACACCTACTGGTTCGCCGATTACCTGGGCGACCTCGACCAGCTGCTGGACCAGGCGCTGCCCGACCGCCGCATCGACCTGCTGGGCCACAGCATGGGCGGCAATGCGGCCATGCTGTACGCCGGCCTGCGGCCCGAGCGCATCCGCAAGCTGATCAACCTGGAGGGCTTCGGCATGCCGCGCACGCAGCCGGCCGACGCACCGCGCCGGCTGCTGCAGTGGCTGGACCAACTGCACACGCCGCCCACGCTCAACAGCTACGAATCGCCCGAGGGCGTGGTGCGCCGGCTGATGAAGAACAATCCGCGCCTGCCCGCCGACAAGGCCGCCTGGCTGGCCGGCCACTGGGGCGCCCCGCAGGCCGACGGCCGTTGGCACCTGCAGGCCGATCCGGCGCACAAGGGCGTGGCCCCGGTGCTGCACCAGGTGGACGAGTCGCTGCTACTGTGGCAGCGCATCCAGGCGCCGGTGCTGTGGGTGGACGGTGCGCTGACCGACATGGCCGCCTTCTGGGGCACACGCTACACGCGCGAAGAGTTCGAGGCCCGGCTGGCCACGGTGCCCGGGCCGGTGACGCGCGCCCGCCTGCCCGCCAGCGGCCACATGCTGCACCACGACGAACCCGAGGCCCTGGCCGCGCAGATCGAGCAGTTTCTGGCCGCATAAGTGGCAGATCGCCCCACCCCGCCCGGGGTGGGTGCCCATGCGAAAATCGCCGCCTTCACAAGGATGGCAAGCATGGACAACGAAAAGATCAACGAGATCGGCGCCCTTCTGTCGGACCTCTCTGCGCGCACCGACGCGCTACGGGGGTATCTTTGACTACGACCGCAAATCCCTGCGACTGAACGAAGTCAACGCCGCGCTCGAGAACCCCAATGTGTGGAACGAGCCCAAGCGCGCCCAGGAACTGGGCCGCGAGAAGCGCACGCTCGACGTGGTGGTCGAGACCATCAACCACCTGACCAGCAGCCTGGCCGACAACACCGAGCTGTTCGAGATGGCCAAGGCCGAAGACGACTTCGACAGCCTGGCCGCGATCGACGAAGACGCCCGCAAGCTGCAGGGCACGGTCGAGCAGCTCGAATTCCGCCGGATGTTCAACAACCCGGCCGACCCCAGCAACTGCTTCATCGACATCCAGGCCGGCGCCGGCGGCACCGAGGCCTGCGACTGGGCCGGCATGCTGCTGCGCCAGTACCTGAAGTACTGCGAGCGCAAGGGCTTCACCGCCACGCTGGAAGACGAAACCCCGGGCGACATCGCCGGCATCAAGAGCGCCACCATCAAGGTCGAGGGCGACTACGCCTTCGGCCACCTGCGCACCGAAACCGGCGTGCACCGCCTGGTGCGCAAGAGCCCGTTCGACTCGGCCGGCGGCCGCCACACCAGCTTTGCGTCGCTGTTCGTCTACCCCGAGGTGGACGACTCGATCGAGATCGAGATCAACCCCTCCGACGTGCGCACCGACACCTTCCGCGCCAGCGGCGCGGGCGGCCAGCACATCAACAAGACCGACTCGGCGGTGCGGCTGACGCACATTCCCACCGGCATCGTGGTGCAGTGCCAGGACGGCCGCAGCCAGCACAGCAACCGCGACGTGGCCTGGAAGCGGCTGCGTTCGCGCCTGTATGACTTCGAGATGCGCAAGCGCCTGGAAGAGCAGCAGAAGCTGGAGGACACCAAGACCGACGTCGGCTGGGGCCACCAGATCCGCAGCTACGTGCTCGACCAGAGCCGCATCAAGGACCTGCGCACCAACGTTGAAATCAGCAACACCCAGAAGGTGTTGGACGGTGACCTCGATCCCTTCATCGAAGCCAGCCTCAAGCAGGGAGTCTGAGTGACCCAAGCATTGCTGTTCGACCTCGACGGCACGCTGATCGACAGCATGCCGCACCACCACAACGCCTGGATCGAGTGGCACCGGCGCCATGGCCATCCGATGGACGAGCCGGGCTTCTTCGCCTCCACCGCCGGCCGCGCCAATGCCGAGATCCTGGCCGACCTGCTGCCGCACCTGGATGCGGCCGCGATCGACGCCCTGGCCGAGGAGAAGGAAGCGCTTTACCGCGAATTCGCCCGCCCGTCGCTGCAGCTGATCGGCGGCGCCGCCGAGCTGGCCGCGCTGGCGCGCAGCCAGGGCCTGAAGCTGGCGGTGTGCACGGCCTCGGGCCTGCTGAACATGCAGCTGGCCTTCGAGCGCTTCGGCATCGGCGAGTGGATCGACACCGTCACCAGCCCGGCCGACGGCCTGCGCGGCAAGCCCCACCCCGACATCTTCCTGGAAGCCGCGCGCCGCCTGGGTGTGGCGCCTGAAGCCTGCGTGGTGTTCGAGGACGCGCCGCTGGGCATCGAGGCGGCCCGCCGCGCCGGCATGCGTGCCGTCGCCCTCACCACCACCATGCCGCGCGAAGCCTTCACCGGCTTCGACAACGTGGTGGCCATCGTGCCCGACCTTCAGCAATTCGACCTCGGCGCCCTGTCGCCGTCGCGCCCTAACGGAGAAGCCCACCATGCGTGAAGGACCCGCCCTGACCATCCGCCGCGCGGACTACACCGAGCCGGCCTACTGGATCCGCAGCGTCGAGCTCACCTTCGACCTCGACCCCGCCAAGACCATCGTCGGCAGCCGGCTGGTGATCGAGCGCAACCTGTCGCTGCCGCCGCAGCCGCTGAAGCTGCACGGCGAAGACATCACCCTGCTGCGCGTGCAGGCCAATGGCGAGAGCGTCAGCTTCCGCCAGGAGCCCGGCCTGCTGGTGATCGACAACCCGCCCGGCGACAACTTCACGCTGGACATCCGCAACACCTGCTGCCCGGACAAGAACACCCAGCTGTCGGGCCTGTTCTCGTCGGACAGCGGCCTGTTCACCCAGTGCGAGGCCGAGGGCTTCCGCCGCATCACCTACTTCCTGGACCGGCCCGACGTGATGGCCGTCTACACCGTGCTGCTGCGGGCCGACAAGAAGCGCTACCCGGTGCTGCTGTCCAACGGCAACCTGCTGGAAGAAGGCGAGCTGGAAGGCGGCCGCCACTATGCCAAGTGGCACGACCCGTTCCGCAAGCCGAGCTACCTGTTCGCCGTGGTGGCCGCCGACCTGGTGGCCCGTGAGCAGCAGATCCGCACCCGCTCGGGCCGCGACCACCTGCTGCAGGTGTACGTGCGCCGCGGCGACCTGGACAAGACCGAGCACGCGATGAACTCGCTGATCGCCTCGGTGGTGTGGGACGAGGCCCGCTTCAAGCTGCCGCTGGATTTGGAGCGCTTCATGATCGTCGCCGTCGGCGACTTCAACATGGGCGCGATGGAAAACAAAGGCCTGAACATCTTCAACACGAAGTTCGTTCTGGCCAGCCCGGCCACCGCCACCGACGTGGACTTCGGCGGTGTGGAAAGCGTGGTCGGCCACGAGTACTTCCACAACTGGACGGGCAACCGCATCACCTGCCGCGACTGGTTCCAGCTGAGCCTGAAGGAAGGCCTGACCGTCTTCCGCGACCAGGAATTCAGCATGGACATGGCGGGCGGCCCCAGCGCCAAGGCCGTCAAGCGCATCGAAGACGTGCGCGGCCTGCGTCAGGTGCAGTTCCCGGAAGACGCCGGCCCGATGGCCCACCCGGTGCGACCCGACGAGTACCAGGCCATCAACAACTTCTACACCGCCACGGTGTACGAAAAGGGCGCCGAAGTCGTGCGCATGATGCAGACGCTGGTGGGCCGCGAAGGCTTCGAGCG
>NZ_CAXFDV010000024.1:0-6556 GCF_964001545.1 uncultured Aquincola sp. | reverse complement strand
GCCAATCCTCGAAGTCGGGCCGCACGTCGGGCGCCATGTCCCACCACATGGCCAGGGCGGCCGAGCCCAGCAAGCTCATGCGGCGCTCCTTACTTGGCGCCGCGCATGCGGGTCAGTTCGGCGTTCACGTCCTTGACCACGCCTTCGCCGATCTCGCGGCTGAACTTATCGACCACCGGCTGCACCTTGGCGCGCCAGCGCACCATCTCGGCCTCGCTCACCTCATTCACCTGCATGGTCTTGCGCAGCGCGTCCACCGCCTGGGCTTCCTTCTGCTGGGTCAGGCGGCGTTCTTCGGTCTTGGCTTCCACCGCGGCGTCGCGGATCACCTTGCGCTCGTCGGCCGACATGCCGTCCCAGGTCTTCTTGCTCATCATGAACGGCATGCCTGTATAGACATGTCGGGTGATGGACAGGAACTTCTGCACCTCGGCGAACTTGGCCGACTCGATCACCGCCACCGGGTTGTCCTGGCCGTCGATGGCCTTGGACTCCAGCGCGCCATACACCTCGCCGAAGGTCATGGGCAGCGGGTTGGCACCCAGGGTGGTGAACAGGTCGATGAAGATCGGCGAGCTGATGACCCGCATCTTCAGGCCCTGCATGTCCTCGGCACGCACGATGGGGCGCTTGCTGTTGGTCATGTTGCGGAAACCCAGGTCCCAGATGCCCAGGCCCACCAGGCCGTGCGCCTGCAGCCCGTCGAGCAGCCGGGTGGCCACGGCGCCGTCGGTCACGGCGTAGGCTTCCTTCGCGTCGTTGAACAGGAACGGCAGGTCGAACACCATGAACTGCTTGTCCAGCGAGGCGACGATGCCGGTGGCCATGGAGGTGAAGTCCAGCGTGCCGCCGCGCACGGCCGACAGGTTCTGCTGGTCGCTGCCCAACACGGCGTTCGGGAACAGGCTGACCTTCATCTTGCCGCCGCTTTTGGCGGCCACGGCATCGGCGAACTTCTGCGCACCCAGGCCCAGCGGGTGGTCCTTGGCCAGGCTGAAGGCAAAGCGCAGGTTGCGCTCCCTGATGTCCTGCGCCTGCGCGGCGCCGCCGGCCAGCAAGGCCAGGCCCAGCGTGGCCAGGCCGGCCTTCAGCGTGTAAGAGATGTGCTTGCCCATGTGTGTCCCCAGGGTGGTTGGTTGTGTGTGCGGTCCAGCGCTTGCCGGCCGATGAAAGGTTGCCAGAGAAGCCGCCCCAGCCGTTCAAAGCCGAGAAAGCGTTCAAAAGTTGAAAGGTGTGCAGTCCGTGGTGCGGGGTGGGCGGCGCCTAGTAGAACCAGCTGGCCGGCACCATCACCAGTGCCGGGAACAGCACCATCAGCATCAGCAGCGCGAACTGCGCGGTCAAAAAGGGCAGCACGCCGCGGGTGACCTCGTCCATGCCGACCTTGCCCACGCCGGCCACGGTGTTGAGCACCGCGCCCACCGGCGGGGTGATCAGGCCGATGGCGTTGTTGATCATGAACAGCACGCCGAAGTACACCGGGTCGATGCCGGCCTGCTTGATCACCGGCATCAGCACCGGCGTCAGGATCAGGATGGTGGGCGTCATGTCCATCGCGGTGCCCACGAAGAACACCAGCAGCATGATGGCCACGAGCAGCAGCGTCTGGTTGCCCATGAAGGGCTCCAGCAGCCCCACCACCAGCGCCGGCAGGCCCGCCACCGTGATCAGCCAGGCGCTGACCATGGCCGCGGCCACCAGGAACATCACCACCGCGCTGGTCTTGGCGGCATCCACGAACACCGCATACAGCCGGTTGAAAGGCAGCTCGCGGTACACGCAGGTGGCCACCACCAGCGCATACACCGCGGCCACCACCGCGGCCTCGGTGGGCGTGAAGACGCCCATCTTCAAGCCCACCACCACGATCACCGGCAGCACCAGCGCCCAGGAGGCTTCGCGCAGCGCGGCCAGCACCTCGCCGCGGCTGCGGCGCGGCGGCGGGGTGAGCTGCTCACGCCGCGCCACCCACCACCAGGTGAACCACAGCGCCGCACCCAGCATCACCCCCGGCGCGATGCCGGCCATGAACAGCTTGCTGATCGACACATTGGCCGCCACCCCGAAGATGACGAAGCCGATGGACGGCGGAATGACCGGCGCGATGATGCCGGCCGAGGCGATCAGCCCCGCCGAACGCGCCTTGTCGTGGCCGGCGGCCACCATCATCGGCAGCAGCAGCGCGGCCAGCGCCGCCGCATCGGCCACCGCCGAGCCCGACAGCGCGGCCATCAGGCAGGCGGCCATGATGGTCACGTAGCCGAGGCCGCCACGCACATGGCCCACCAGCGTGAGCGCCAGGTTGACGATGCGCCGCGACAGCCCGCCCACGTTCATGATCTCGCCGGCCAGCATGAAGAAGGGCACCGCCAGCAGCGGAAAGCTGTCAGCCCCGCTCACCAGGTTCTGCGCCAGGATCTGGGTATCGAACAGGTCCAGGTGCCACATCAGCGCCACGCCGCACAGCAGCAGCGCAAAGGCGATGGGCACGCCCAGGGCCATGGCCCCGAGCAGCGACCCGAGGAAGACGGTGATCGTCATGCCTGCTCCTCGGCCGTCATGCGCAGGGGCTCCGCGCCAGCGGCGGTGGGCTTGAACAGGGCCAGCAGGTCCACCAGCAGCATCGGCAGCGCCGAAGCCGCAAACACCACGGCGGCGATGTAGACGATGGCCATCGGCGCGCCGGTGGAAGGGGCCTCCACCGTCCAGTTGATGCGCATCTGCGTGAGTGCGCCCTGCAGCAGCAGCACGCACACGGCCAGCATCAGCAGCTGGGCCACCACCATGCAGGCGCGGCGCGCACCGGGGCCCAGGCGGGCCAGCAGCATGTCGGTGCCCAGGTGGCGGTGCTCGTGCAGCGCCACCACCGCGCCCAGGAAGGTCAGCCAGATGAAGAGCCAGCGCGAGACTTCTTCCGACACCGTGATGCCGGAGTTGAAGGCATAGCGCAGCACCACGTTGCCGAACACCAGCAGCACCATCACGGCCAGCGCCAGCACCAGCAGGGCTTCGAGGGCCTTGCAATAGACATGGAACAGGGACTTCATGAACAAAAGGTCTCAGGCGCCGAAGCGGATGGCGTAGCCCCAGGCGTCCAGCCCGCCCGGGATCGCGTTGAAGGACAAGGTGATGCGGCGCCCGCCCGGATTGGGCGGCACCGCATGCAGCAGGTAGCTGGGAAACAGCAGCAGGTCGCCGGGTGCGGTGGCCGGGCACACCCAGCGGTCGGCATTGAAGGGCGTGGACGACACCTGTGCATGCTGGTGGCGGAACACGAACTCGGTGCCGCCCACCGGCTTGCTGAACACCGTCTGCGCGGCAGCGTCCACCTCGGTGAGGTAGAGCACGCCCGAGACGAAGCTGTTGGCATGGTGGTGCATGGCCTGGTGGCCGCCCTGCCCCATGCGGTTGACCCACATCTCCTTGATGGCCCAGCCCAGGCGCTGGCCGAACATCAGCGCGCCCATGTCCTCGATCTTGGGTGTGAGCAGCGCCACCAGCTGCGGCAGCAGCGGGCTGTCGTCGGGCCGCAGCAGGCGGGTGTGCACCAGCTGGTCGCTGGCGGCATTGGGCTCGGCCGGCGCCGCATCGAAGTGCGCCGCCAGCTCGGCCACCAGCGCGGGCGGCACCGCGCCGCCGGCGCGCAGCACCGGCGTGGGAAAGAGGCCGAACACCTCGTCCATGGCGGGTTACAGCACCTGCCCGGCCGACCAGCCGCCCGCCACCGCACGGGCGCGGATGAAGTCCGAGTCCTTGCGCATGGCAGCGATCATCAACGCGGGCGTGAGGTTGCCCGAGGTGAACTGCGCGTTGTCGGCGAAGAAGGCGCTGTTCAGGCTCACCAGGTTGCCATCGGCCCCGGCAATGCGGTACTCGATCTGCGACTCCACCGCGCCGCTGTAGCCGCCCAGGCGCAGCAGCGAATAGAAGGTGGTCCAGTTGATCACGCCGCCACCCGCCCCGGTGGCGCCCGGTGGTTGCACGCGGCCGATGCTCAGCGCGCCGGTCTGCGGGTCCACCGTGGCGGCCAGGTCTTCCACCGCCACGCAGCGGATATTGGGCATGTTGCGCCGCATCTCCAGCTGCCATAGGGTGCCCGGTGCCGCCGAGGCGGTGTGGCCGATGGCCAGGTTGATGCCGATGAGGTCGGGCGAGATGCCCTGCATGGCGTACGCATAGTCGTACACCGTGACGCCGACGTTGGACGCATGGGTGTGCGCCACGCCGCACAGGTTGCCGTACTGGGCGTTGATGGCGGCCAGCCGGCGGTGGTTGAGGCGCACGCCGTCCAGCAGCGAAGTAATCTGCGCACCGAAGGTGTTGTTGCCGAAGCTCACCGCGCCCGAGTTGTTGAAGCGGTACTTGCGGATGCCGTGCGCACCGGCCACCGACAGGATTTCATGCACCGACTGGCTGGCGATCCAGGCGGTGTTGGCCGGGTCGGCCGGCGGCGCGAAGTTCACGCCGATGTGGTCGCAAATCGCGCCGGTGCTGCGGATGCCGCTGAGCATGGCCGGCAGGTGCGTGGCCACGTTGGCCGGGTGCACATGGCCGTCGTTGCGCACCGTCAGGTCCACCGCCGCATAGCCGGCGGCGCGGGCGGCTTCACCCACCTTGACGCCGGTGCCGTAGGGGTCGGCCACCTGCTGGGCCTGGGTGGCCACCCATTGCAGGTGGCGCGACCAGATCTGCGTCACCAGCTGCTGGCCCGGCGCGGCCTGGGCCATCGCCGGGGTGGCGAACAAGGTGTCCTTGGCCACCAGCGCGGCCGCGGCCACGCTGGCACCCGAGAGGAAGTCTCTTCTGTCCATGTGCTCGTCTCCTTGTGTTGTGAGTCAGGCGCGGCGGCGGCGCGCGGCCACGCCCAGGGCGGCCACGCCGCCCAGCATCAGGGCCCAGGTGCCGGGCTCGGGCACCGCGGCCACGCTGCCGGCGGCCAGCAGCACGGCCGAATCGCCCACCGTGTCCAGCGTGTCGGCAATGCCGATGGACAAGGTGTTCACCTGCCCCGCGTTCACCGTCATCTGCAGGTCCATCACCACCGTCATGCCGTCCAGTTCGGTGTCGATGGCGTCGTAGAACGGCGCGTTGTCGCGGTACAGGCCGCAGGTGCCGCCCATCCCGCCGGCGGGGCCCGAAGTCGGGCCGCCGCAGTTCACCGTCGAGGCCGAGATGGCCAGCTGCGTGCCGGGCAGCAGCGCCTGGTTCGCGCCGTTGACGAAGACGCCGAACACGTCGGTCGGAAAGCCGCTGTTGACCAGGTCGTTGTAGTCCTCGGAAGCGAACACGAAGCGCAGGCTCAGCCGCGCGTACTGCGGCACAAAGCTGAAGCTGAGCACCGAGGCGTTGAAGGTGGGCTCGTTGGTCAGCGACGAGAACAGCGCATGACCACCGCTGGTGTTGGGCGTCAGCGCATTGCCCACGCCGGCGGTGTAGGTGCCGCTCTGGTTGGCGGCGTCGCCCGCGAAGGCGGCGCTGCTGCCGATGAAGCGGGCATCGCCCGTCGTCAACACCACGCCGCTGTCGATGCCCAGGCCGTTGGCGCCCAGTCCGCCGTTGGCAAACAGGCCCGAGGCCGAGGCCTGGCCGCTGTAGCTGGCCGAGCCAGCCACCACCGACAGGCCCGGTTGCGCCGCCAGCAGCGCGTTGACCAGGCTGCTGGCCGCGTCGCTGCCGGTGTCGGCCAGCGGCGTGACGGTGGCTGCCGCCTGCGCGCTGCCTGGCGCGCCGGCCGCCACCAGCAGCGCCAGCGCTGCCAGCTGGGTGCAGAAGCCGCGGCTCATGCCGCCACCTCTTCAACCCGTTGTTGGCTGCGCCGCCGGCCGAAGGCCGCCATGCCAGCCAGGCCCAGCGAGAACATCAGCCAGGTGGAAGCCTCGGGCACCGCGCCCATGATGGCCACCGAGCCGAAGGCGCTGGCATTGCCGGTGCCGGGGCTCAGAAAGGCGGCGGTGACCTCGCTGGACAAGGTGAGGTCCAGCACGCTGGTGCTGCCAGCCACCGGCGTGTAGCTGAAGCTCCACGGGCCTTGCACATAGTCCTCGAACAGCGTGGTGCCGCCGTTGCTGAGCGAGACGAACAGCGAGGTGGCCGCTGCGCCCGACCCGTCGGAGAACGTGACCGGGTTGTAGTCCAGGCTCAGGCTCACGGTGCCTGTGCTGAGGAAGGAGCCGCTGAAGTGCGCGCTGGCCACCGCATGACTCAGCGCACCGGCCGACACGTCGGCCGACACGGTCAGCAGGCCCGGCCCCGCGAAGGCACCGGCGGTGGCCACATGCACGTCGCCGACCGAAGCGGCCTGGGCCGACACGGTCTCCACGTCCATCTGCCAGTCGGCTTCGGGCGCCGCGCCGTCGGCCGCGGCCACGGCGCTGGTGTCCACCTGCGTGCCGAAGAACGGGATGGCGGCGTGCGCCGAGCCAGTGGCCGCCAGGGCCGCCAGCAGCACTGCCGCCGGCACCGCCCGCAGGCGGGCGCTCAGGTTCAAACGTCGGATCATCACGGACCTCACTTGATGACGCGCACGGCGGCGGTGGACGTCAGCTTCTTCTGCACG
>NZ_CAXFDV010000023.1:0-8614 GCF_964001545.1 uncultured Aquincola sp. | reverse complement strand
GGCCTGATGGCATGGCTCGGCAGACAGGGTCAGCTCAACAAGGAGCGCGAGCCGCATGAGCGTCCAGCCCTGAGATGCCTCCCGCATCCGCTCGCTGATCCAGACGCTGGAAACGATCACGCAACAGATCACCGAAACGACCACCACCTTGCAATCGCTGGAAGCGCTTGCACAGCACCAGGCCAGCCAACCCGGGTTCTGGGCGAACGTGTGCAGTCTTTGGCGAGCGTCGCGCACCTGGCATACCGCGCCGAAGCTGCTGCAAGACCGGCACGGTCTCGCCCGGGCCGGGTTCGACCGCATCGCACGTCTGGCCAGGCAGTTCGCAGACGACTGGCCTTAACTGGTCGCGGGGACGCGATCGAACTGGCCGAGCCCTGGCACATCGAAAGCTGGCGACAGGCCCGAGCGCGCGTCTTCGTGCAGGCGCTCAAGCTCCATCGGACGTTCCTCGCGCTGGAGGCGGCACGTCAGCGCTCCAACCTGTTCCTGATCAACGCCAGTTGACCGGCCCACGGCTGCGAGGACTTTCCAACGAGGCGGTTCGCTCGGCCTGGGCCTCGTTGTTCATGGTCGTGCCGGCGCTCAGCATCACCTTCGCCTCGTTCGTACGCTCTTCCCGCTGGTTGGGGCCGGGGGAGATAGGCTGGCTGCTGGCCGACGAAGCCGGACGGGCCTCTCCGCAGGCGGCGGTGGGGGCGCTTTGGCGTTCCCGACGCGCACTGCGGGTAGGTGATCCGCTCCAGCTCAAGCCCATCGTCACCGTGTCCGACGCGGTGCTGGAACACCTGCGCGCACGCTACGGCGTTGATGCGCATTGGCTGCCCAACAGGCAGTCCGCGCAGACCTTGGCAGATCAGGCGACGCCATGGGGCCGCCTGGCCGGACCGGCGGACAGCGAGACCTGGATGGGGCTACCGTGGGTGGTCCATCGGCGCTGCGACAAGCCGATGCACGGGCTGGCCAGCCGCATCGCCTACGACGGTGCCATGGTGTACGGCACCGTCACACCGCGCGCCGACAAGGAGACACGCGCAAGCCTGCCGACCGGGTGGATTCATGCGAGCGGCACCTCTGACGGGAACTGGGTGCCGGCCGAAGGAGCGGCTTTGCTGGCACTGCTCACCCGCGTGCGCATCGACGGCGTGGATGCAGCAGACATCTCGGTCATGACGCCGCTCAAGGCTGTCCAGGAGAACCTCAAACGCCTGCTCGGCGACACGATGGTGTGCGGGACCATCCACACCATGCAGGGCAAGGAGGCGCCCATCGTCACCCTGGTGCTGGGCGTCAATACCCAAGGTGCCAGCGCACGGGATTGGGCGGTTTCGGAACCCAACCTGTTGAACGTGGCCGCCACACGGGCCAAGCGGCGCTTCTACGTGATTGGCGACCGCAACGACTGGCAGGCCGGGTCGCTCTTCTGCGATGTCATGGACCTCTTGCCGCTCCAGGCTCTGCACGCACGCAAAACCGTCGCCACGACCGCAGCTCGATTGCCTTGGACCAGCACGTTGATCGCGGCCAGGCCGCAGCCTCAGGGCGTGGTTCTTACGCGGTTGCGGCTTCCATAAAGCCGATCCTGGCTCATTCCCACTCGATCGTCGCCGGCGGCTTGCTGCTCACGTCGTAGGTCACGCGGTTGATGCCGCGCACTTCGTTGATGATGCGGCCCGAGACCTTCTTGAGCAGGCCATAGGGCAGTTCGGCCCAGTCGGCGGTCATGAAGTCGCTGGTCTGCACCGCGCGCAGCGCCACCACGTAGTCGTAGGTGCGGCCGTCGCCCATCACGCCCACGCTCTTGACGGGCAGGAAAACGGTGAAGGCCTGGCTGGTCAGGTCGTACCAGCTCTTGCCGGTGGCCTCGTCCTTCCAGCCGCGCAGCTCCTCGATGAAGATCGCATCGGCCCGGCGCAGCAGGTCGGCGTACTCCTTCTTCACCTCGCCCAGGATGCGCACGCCCAGGCCCGGGCCCGGGAACGGGTGGCGGTACACCATCTCGGGCGGCAAGCCCAGGGCCACGCCCAGCTCGCGCACCTCGTCCTTGAACAGGTCGCGCAGCGGCTCCAGCAGCTTCAGGCCGAGCTGCTCAGGCAGGCCGCCCACGTTGTGGTGGCTCTTGATGGTCACGGCCTTCTTGGTCTTGGCACCGCCCGACTCGATCACGTCGGGGTAGATGGTGCCCTGCGCCAGCCACTTGGCCCCCTTGGCACCCGCCCCTACCAGCTTGGCCGCCTCCTGCTTGAACACGGTGACGAACTCGCTGCCGATGATCTTGCGCTTGGCCTCGGGGTCGCTCACGCCGGCCAGCTTGCCCAGGAACAGCTCGCTCGCGTCCACGCGGATGACCTTGGCCTGCAGCTGGCCGACGAACATGTCCATCACCATGTCGCCTTCGTTCAGGCGCAACAGGCCATGGTCGACGAACACGCAGGTCAGCTGGTCGCCGATCGCGCGGTGGATCAGCGCCGCGGCCACGCTCGAATCGACGCCGCCCGACAGGCCCAGGATCACCTCCTCGTCGCCAACCTGCTCGCGGATCGCGGCCACCGCCTCGGCGATGTGGTCCTTCATCACCCAGTCGGGCTGGGCACCGGCAATGGTGCGCACGAAGCGCTCGAGCAGCGCCTTGCCCTGCACCGTGTGCGTGACCTCGGGGTGGAACTGCACCGCGTAGTAGCCGCGCGCCTCGTCGGCCATGCCGGCGATCGGGCAGCTGGGCGTGCTGGCCATCAGCTTGAAGCCCGGCGGCAGCGCGGTGACCTTGTCGCCGTGGCTCATCCACACCTTGAGCATGCCGTGGCCTTCGGGCGTGCCGAAGTCCTGGATGTCCTTCAGCAGCCGGGTATGGCCATGGGCGCGCACCTCGGCATAACCGAATTCGCGGTGGTCGCTCCATTCCACGGTACCGCCCAGCTGGGTGGCCATGGTCTGCATGCCGTAGCAGATGCCCAGCACCGGCACGCCCAGGTCCCACACCGCCTGCGGCGCACGCAGCTGGTGGTCTTCGTAGGTGCTGGCGTGGCTGCCCGACAGGATGATGCCCCTGGGCGCGAACTGCCGCACGAAGTCGTCGCTGACGTCGTTCGGGTGGATCTCGCAGTACACATGCGCCTCGCGCACGCGGCGGGCGATCAGCTGCGTGACCTGGGAGCCGAAGTCGAGGATGAGGATCTTGTCGTGCATGGTCATGCCAGTCAGGGGTGGACGTCGGCGGCCGCCGGGGCGGTGGCGCTGTCTGGAGCGGAGGAAGGGGAAACGGAAGCGGCGGGCGCCCGGCGGAAATGCCGCCAGGCCAGCAGCGTGGCCACGGCCTGCAGGCCGGCGCAGAAGTAGAACGGTGCGCCCACCCGCCAGTCGCCCGGCGGCAGGTGCGAAACGAAGCCCAGCAGGCTGGCGCCGATCACCGGCGCGGCCACGGCCATCAGGCTGCTGATGCTGGCCAGCGCGCCCATGGCCTTGCCCTGGGTGTCGGCGCCGGCCGCGTTGGACACGATGCTTTGCAGCGCGGCCGTGACCGCATAGCCCATCATGTTGGCGATGATGAAGACGTACATCATCCAGCCCTCGGTGGCGGCGGCCCAGCCCAGGTAGCACAGCGCCGCCGACATCAGGCCCAGCAGCGCCAGCCGCTCGGCCGCAAAGCGCTTGAGCAGCTGCCGCATCAAGCCGCCCTGCACGATGATCATCATCATGCCGATGGCAAACAGCGACCAGCCGTTCTCACGCGGGCCCCAGCCGAACTTGAACGCGGTGTACAGCACCCAGGTGGAATGCAGCATCAGCTGCGCCAGCGTGGCAAAGGCGATGGCGATGACCAGCGGCCCGATGCCTTGCAGCTGCGTGAGCCCGCGCAGCGCTGCCACCGGGTTGGCCTTGCGCCACTCGAAGGGGCTGCGCCGCTCGGGCGGCAGCGATTCAGGCAACACGAAAAAGCCGTACAGCAGGTTCAGCAGCGCCAGCGCGCCCGCCACGTAGAACGGCAGGTGCAGGTCGATGCTGCCCAGCAGCCCGCCCATCACCGGCCCCAGCACAAAGCCCAGGCCGAACATCGCGCCCAGCAGCGCAAAGCGGCGTGCGCGGTCTTCAGGCGGCGTGATGTCGGCCACGTAGGCATTGGCCACCGCGGCATTGGCCTGCAGCGCGCCGCTGACCAGCCGCACCGCGATCAGCATCCACAACGCATTGGCCAGGCCCGTGACGAAGAAGCTCAAAGCCAGGCCGGTGAAGCCCAGCAACAGCACCGGCCGGCGGCCGTAGCGGTCGGACAGCGCGCCCAGCACCGGCGCGCCGAAAAAGTTGGCGATGCCGAAGGCGAAGGAGACGGCGCCGAACCAGAAGGCCTGGTCGGCCTGGCTGCCGGTGAAGGTGCCCACCAGCGGCGCCAGCACCGGGATGATCAGGCCGATCGACACCATGTCGATCAGCACCGTGATCAAGATAAACGGCAGGGCCGCGGCCCGCCGGGCGGGTACGCCCGCCCCGCGCGCGTCGGCGTCCATCGTCATTCAGCGCGGTAGTTCGGCGCTTCCTTGGTGATCTGCACGTCGTGCACGTGGCTTTCGCGGATGCCGGCGGTGCTGATCTCGACGAACTCGGCCTTGGTCTGCATCTCTTCGATGGTGGCGCAGCCGCAGTAGTGCATGGAGGCACGCAGGCCGCCAGCCATCTGGAAGATGATGCCCACCACCGAGCCCTTGTACGGCACCTGGCCTTCGATGCCTTCGGGCACCAGCTTGGTGGTGTTCGGGTTGTTGGTGGCGCCTTCCTGGAAGTAGCGGTCGGCCGAGCCCTGCTGCATCGCGCCGATGGAGCCCATGCCGCGGTAGCTCTTGTAGCTGCGGCCCTGGTACAGGATGACCTCGCCCGGCGCTTCTTCGGTGCCAGCGAAGGCGCTGCCCATCATCACGGTGCTGGCGCCCGCGGCGATGGCCTTGGCCAGGTCGCCCGAGTAGCGCACGCCACCGTCGGCAATCAGCGGCACGCCGGTGCCCTTGAGCGCGGTGGCCACGCCGTCGATGGCCATGATCTGCGGCACGCCCACGCCGGTGACGATGCGGGTGGTGCAGATGGAGCCGGGGCCGATGCCGACCTTGACCGCATCGGCGCCGGCTTCCACCAGCGCCAGCGCGGCGGCGCCGGTGGCGATGTTGCCGCCGATCACGTCCACGCCCGGGTAGTGCTTCTTGACCCAGCGCACGCGGTCGATCACGCCGGCGCTGTGGCCGTGCGCGGTGTCCACCACCAGCACGTCGACGCCGGCCTTGACCAGCAGCTCGACGCGTTCTTCGGTGCCGTCGCCCACGCCCACCGCCGCGCCCACGCGCAGCTTGCCGTGCGCGTCACGCGCCGCATTGGGGAAGGTGGTCTGCTTGGTAATGTCCTTGACGGTCATCAGGCCGCGCAGCTCGAAGCCCTCGCCCACCACCACCACGCGCTCCAGCTTGTGCTGGTGCATCAGCGTCTTGGCCTCGGCCAGCGAAGCGCCTTCCTTCACCGTGACCAGGCGCTCCTGCGGCGTCATGATCTGGCGGGCGGTGACGTCCATGCGCGTTTCGAAGCGCAGGTCGCGGTTGGTGACGATGCCGATCACCGTCTTGCCCTGCACCACCGGGAAGCCCGAGACGCCATGCTGCTCGGACAGCGCGATCACTTCGCGCACCGTCATGTCGGGGCCGATGGTGATGGGGTCGCGCAGCACGCCCGATTCATAGCGCTTGACGCGGGCCACCTCGGCCGCCTGCTGCTTGGCCGTGAGGTTCTTGTGCACGATGCCGATGCCACCTTCCTGGGCCAGCGCAATGGCCAGCCGGGCTTCGGTGACGGTGTCCATCGCGGCGGACACCAGCGGCAGGTTCAGCGTGATGTTGCGCGAAAGCTGGGTGGTGAGGCTCGTATCGCGGGGCAGGACCTGCGAGAACGCTGGCACCAACAACACGTCGTCGAAGGTGAGGGCTTTGCCAAGAAGGCGCATGAGAAAGCTCCAGTCGCAAAGCGCGATTATAGGTAAGCGCGCGGCTTCTTCCTGGATGGGGCTGTGCCGCCGCTACACTGCGCGGTTATCTCCTTCACGGGCCTTGCTCGCCGCCCTCATGCACCGCCCCTTCCCGCACCTGCTCCGTGGCGCGTTGTGCGCACCGGCCCTGGCCCTGCTGCTGTCGGCGCTGCCGAGCGCGGCCCAGGCCCAGTGGGTGTGGAAGGACCAGCGCGGCCAGGTGCACGCCAGCGACATGCCGCCGCCGCGCGACGTGCCGGACAAGAACATCGTCCAGCGCCCCGCCGCTGCGGCCGTACAGCCGCAGCGCGCAGCGGCACCTTCCGCAGCCGGCGGCTCCGCCGTGCCGTTGGTGCCTGCAGCATCGGCCGCCCGCATCGACCCCGAGCTGGAAGCACGCAAGCGCCGCGCCGACGAAGAACAGGCCGCGCAGAAAAAAGCCGAAGAAGCCCGCCAGGCCAGCCAGCGCATCGAGAACTGCAACCGCGCCCGCGAAGCGCTGCGGCAGCTGGAAAGCGGCATGCGCATCGCACGCGTGAACGACAAGGGCGAGCGCGAGTTCCTGGACGATCAGGCCCGCAGCGCCGAGACCACGCGCGCACGCCAGGCAGCGGCGTCGGAGTGCCGCTGAGCCCTTGCCGGCACTGCGCGGCGATCAGCGCGACATCAACTGCAGGCCGGCTTCCACACGCGCCCGTTCGGCGGCACTGAAGTGCTGCTGCAGGTGCGCCTGCAGGGCGGCTTCGCGTTGACGGGGCGTCAGGCCCGGCAAGGCTTGCAGGCGCAGCTGCTCTGACCGTGCATCGGACAGGCGCCTGTCCCAGTCGGAAGATGCGGCGGGGTTGGGCTGTTCCAGCGGCGACAGGCCCAGCGACAACGATGGCTGCGCCGCAAAGCTCGAGTCGCCGGCGGTGCTCCAGCTGGCCTGCGGCAGCGTGCTGGCCGCCGCCTGGGCAGCGGCTGCGGCCGGCAGTGGCGCCACCTTCGCAGGGCGCCACGAAGGAAAGCCCACCATCAGTTGCCACAACCCCAGCAGCAGGATGGCGACGCAGCCCAGGCGCCAGGCGCTCACCACCCCACCTCGCGCGGCACCGGGCAGGCAGGCTGGTGGATCTGCAGCAGTGTCATGGGCAGGAGGCTCCGGTGGTCAGGACGGCGCCATGACCGCCGGCGCAAAACACAAAATCTTACACCGGGTTAACCCTGAGCGCGCCGCCCCTGCCGCTGGCCCTTGTAGCGCAGGCGCCGGGCCTCCTTGGGGTCGACCTGCAGCGGGCGGTACAGCTCGACGCGGTCGAGGTCTCGCAGCACCTGGGTGGGCGGCGCCAGGCGCCCCCACACGCCCACCTTCAGCGCGCCAGCCGCCAGGCCATGGCGCTCGGCCAGGCCGCTGCGCGCCAGGGCATCAGCCACCGTGCTGCCCGGCGGCAGTTGCAAGGCCACACGCTCGGTGCGCTCGGCCACCGGGCTGTAGACCACCTCGATGCGCAGCGGGTCGCCAGCGCCTTCAGCGGTTGCCATACACGGCTTCGGCGCGCTTGACGAAGCTGTCGACGAAGGTGTTGGCGATGCGGTCAAACACCGGGCTCACCGCGGCGCTGAGCGTGCGGCTGCTGAAGGCGTATTCGAGGTCGAACTCGATCTTGCAGGCCTGCTGCTCGCCCTGCCCCACCAGCTTGAACAGCCAGGTGCCTTCCAGCGTGGAGAAAGGGCCATCGACCAGGTGCATGCGCATCGACTCGCCCGGCACGTTGACGTTGCGGGTGGTGAAGGCCTGGCGCACCCCCAGGTACTTGAGGTGCAGGCGGGCGGTCATGCCGGTGTCGTCGCGCGAGAGGATCTCGGCTTGTTCGCACCAGGGCAGGAACTTGGGGTAGTCCTCCACCTTGCTGACCAGTTCGTACATCTCCTGCGGCGAGTACCACAGCAAGACCGACTTTTTCACGTGCTTCATAGAATGGCCAGGATTGTAGGCGGCCGCTGTGCCCCCACCTGCCCAGCAGCGGGGCACCTGCCCCAGCCCATAACTCGAACACCAGCCGCCCCATGAGCAACATCGCCGAAAACCGCCGCGCCCGCTTCGAATACCACCTCGAAGAACATCACGAGGCCGGCATGGTGCTGCAAGGCTGGGAGGTCAAGGCGGTGCGCGCCGGCCAGGTGCAGTTGACCGACGGCTATGTGCTGATCCGCGATGGCGAGCTCTTCTTGATCGGCTGCCGCATCAATGCGCTGCGCGAGGCCAGCACCCATGTGCACCCCGAGGCCGACCGCACCAAGAAGCTGCTGATGAAGAAGGACGAGATCAAGCGTCTGATCGGCAAGGTGGAACAGCGCGGCTTTACCTTGGTGCCGCTGAACCTGCACTACAAGGGCGGGCGCGTGAAGGCCGAGATCGCGCTGGCCAAGGGCAAGGCCGAGCACGACAAGCGCAACACCGAGAAAAAGCGCGACTGGGAACGCGAGAAGGGCCGGCTGATGAGACACAAGGTCTCATCGAAGGCCTGACCCTGTCTACCTTCAGCGGCTCAGTGCCGCCAGCGCCTGGGCCACGTCGGCCGTCAGGTCGTCCAGCGCCTCCAGCCCCAGGCAAAAGCGCACCAGCGTGCCTGTGTAGGG
>NZ_CAXFDV010000022.1:0-1963 GCF_964001545.1 uncultured Aquincola sp. | reverse complement strand
GGCCGCATGGTGGCGCGAGCCGAAGGAGCGCAGCGCCTCGGCGAACCAGGCCGGCGTGTCGGGCATGGCCGCGGGGTCGAACTGCCAGTCGGCCGCCACCTGTTGCGCGACCAGTTCCTGGGCGCTGGCGTCGTAGATGCCGCGCAGCGCCTCCTTCAAGGCCCGGGCGTATTGCAGGCCGTGCACGAAGGGCTGCTTGAACAGCAGGAACACGTCGCCGGTGGCATAGGGCAGCTCCAGCTTCTGCGCCTCGACGAAGCACTCGGCCAGCCGCAGGCTGGATTCGGGCAGCTGCCACATCAACAGCCGCGCGGCGGGCAATGCCTTGAAGGCCTGCCAGTCTTCGGCCAGCTGCATCAGCCGCCGTTCCACCGGGTTGAGCGCAGCAGCCATGGCGCTAGCCGTTGAGCGAGATCTTGGGCGCGGTGATGCTGACGCCCGAAGGATCGATCTTGAGGGTGGACGGCCCGCAGCTGAGCGTGATGCCGCCCGGCGCCAGCTCGATGGTGGAAGGGCCCACGTGGATGGTGATCTTGGCCTTGGAGGTGATGTCCATCTCGCCGGTGGCGTCCAGCCCCAGCGTGCCCTTGGCGGTGACCTGTTCGTTGCCGGTGACGTCGGCGCTGCGGTGACCGGTGATGGTGTCGCTGCGGTTGCCGCCCACCTTCAGCGTGTCGTCGGCGGTGATGTCGGTGCTGCGCCTGGCCTTGACGGTGACGGTCTGGTCGGCGGTGACGGTCTGGCTGTGCTTGGACTCGTAGGTTTCGGTCACGTCGCCCTTGACGTGGTAGCTGGCCGTGTTGGCCGCCACGTCGTGGCTGAAGCTGCCCGCGCTGATGGTGATCTTGGTGTCTTGCTTGATGGTCTCGGTATGGGTGCCGTCCACCGTGATGCTGCGGTGGTTGTGCACCGTCTGCGTGTCGTCATGCTCCACCGTGGTGGCCATGTCGTACTGCGCATGCACGGTGATCTTCTCCTTGCCGGCGGTGTCGTCCATCGACATCTCGTTGTAGCCGGCGCCCTTGTGGCTTTTGCTCTTGATGCCGCTGGTGGCCGCCGCGGCCGGCAGGCCATAGGGCGGCGGCATGGCCGCGTTGTAGACGCGGCCGGTGACGATGGGCCGGTCGGGGTTGCCTTCCATGAAGTCGACGATCACCTCCTGCCCGATGCGCGGGATCGAGACCGAGCCCCAGCCCTGCCCCGCCCAGGGCTGCGACACGCGCACCCAGCAGCTGCTGTTCTCGTCGCGCCGGCCCAGGCGGTCCCAATGGAAGTGCAGCTTCACCCGGCCATGCGCATCGGTGAAGATCTCTTCGCCCGCCGGGCCCACCACCACCGCCGTCTGCGGGCCATGCACCCGCGGCTGCGGCGTGCGCGCCGGGCTGCGGTACACGTCCTGCCCGCCGATGGCGCGGAAGCGGCAGCGCCAGCCCGGCTGCAGCGCGCCCGAGCGGTGGCCGGTGCCGGTGAGCTCCATCTCGGTGGCGGTGACCAGCCAGCTGCCGTTCTGCGCCGCCTGCGGATGCTCGGCCAGCTCGAAGCGGCCGCCCACGGCCAGCGTGCGCATCAGGCCTTCGCCCTCCACCTGCAGCACCCGGGCATCGAAGGCCTGCTGCCGCACGCCGGCATGGTGCTCGCCTTCGGCCTTGCTGCCGTAGTCGCAGGGGTAGTCGTAGATCTCCAGCGGCGGCAGGCCGGCCGGCTGCGGCGCACTGCTGCCGGCATGCGCCTCGGCCTGCAGCGACACGTCGGGTTTGGTGAAGTCGTAGTCGGTCAACGCCACCCGCTGCGGCTGCACCCGCTGGCTCACCCGCCAGTGGGTGATGGGCTCCAGGTCGGTGGCGTCGTCGGCCGTCTCGCGGTAGACGAAGCGGTGGCCGCCTTCGCACGGCACATGGGCGCCGGGCGCATCCACCACCACCAGCGTGTGGCGCTGCGCCTCATGCCGGAAGAAGTAGTAGAT
>NZ_CAXFDV010000021.1:0-1931 GCF_964001545.1 uncultured Aquincola sp. | reverse complement strand
TGACTTTCGGTACTCTCAACTTCTCTTCGTCTTTGCACGTCTCGTTCGGGAGGGTCGATTGAGCCGCAGCGAATTGAATCGACTGTCTGATGACAAGCTTGCGCTTATTGATGGCATGCTGACGCTGTAGGGGGCGCCTTCGTTGCAAGAGGTCAATCACGACGAGCTGTCGCCGAGGTTCGCCGCATCACTCAAAGTGAAGCGCGTACGCTTTCACGACGCCGCTCGGGACGAACTGATCGACGAGACCCTTGTCAAGGTTGCGAGGTGGGTCTTGTTACCGGCAAGGCACTCCGCGCCGAGTTGCGCTCTGGTTTTGAATGCGAGACCGTGGATGTTGGAAAGCGCACGCCTCCCAACGCGCGTACCTACCTCAACACCCCATTGAACAAAGCCACCGTCCGCGCCCACGCCTGCTGCGCCGCCGCCTGGTCGTAGCGCGGCGTGGTGTCGTTGTTGAAGCCGTGCTGCGTGCCCGGGTACTTCACGGCCTGGAAGGGCACGTTGGCGGCCTTGAGGGCGGCTTCGTAGCCGGGCCAGCTGGCGTTGATGCGTTCGTCGTTGTCGGCATACACCAGCAGCAGCGCGGCCTTGATGTTGGGCACCTGGTCGGCCGGCGGTGCCATGCCGTAGAAGGGCACGGCGGCGCCCAGCTCGGGCAGCTTGGTGGCCAGGAAGTTGGCGATGCCGCCGCCGTAGCAAAAGCCCACCACGCCCATCTTGCCGTTGGTGTTGCTCACGTTCTTCAGGTAGGCGGCCGCGGCGATGAAGTCTTCCTGCGTCTTCGACTGATCCAGCTTGCCGAACAGCTCGCGGGCCTTGTCCTCGTCGCCCGGGTAGCCGCCCAGCGGGTCCAGCGCGTCGGGCGCGAAGACCACGAAGTTCTCCAGTGCCAGCCGGCGCGCGATGTCTTCGATGTGTGGGTTCAGGCCACGGTTTTCGTGCACCACCAGCACCGCGGGCAGTGCACCGTTGGCCGCTGCCGGCCGCACCAGGTAGCCGCCGCCCTGGCCGTAGCCGCGGGGCGAAGGGAACTTGACCTTCTCGCCGCGGATGCGTGCATCGCCCGGCGACACCTGCTGCGCCTGCGCAAAGCGCGGGCTCAGCGCGGCCAGCAGCGCCGCGCCGCTGACGCCGCCGGCCGAGAACCGGGCCGCGCCCTCGATGAAGCCGCGCCGGTCGAGCAGCCCGTGCACGTAGCGGTCGAAGAGGCGCAGCACTTCGGGGTGGAAGTCTGCGGCGGTCTGGCGAGGGGGCTCATGGGCCATCGGTCTTCTCCTGCAAGGGCTGAGGTGCCACGGTGTACCCCACTGCGGGCATCCTGTCAGCGGGCGGGGCATCATGCGCCACCCATTGCTTTGCGAGCACCCCATGATCGACCTGCACTACTGGACCACGCCCAACGGCCACAAGGTCAGCATCTTCCTGGAAGAAGCCGGCCTGCCGTACACCATCCACCCTGTGAACATCGGCAAGGGCGAGCAGTTCCAGCCCGAGTTCCTGCGCCTCTCGCCCAACAACCGCATCCCGGCCATCGTGGATCAAGACCCCGCGGGGGGCGGCGGGCCGCTGTCGGTGTTCGAGTCGGGCGCCATCCTGCTGTACCTGGCCGACAAGACCGGCCGCTTCATCCCGCAGGACCTGCGCGGCCGCACCGAGGTGCTGCAGTGGCTGTTCTGGCAGATGGGTGGCCTGGGCCCGATGGCCGGGCAGAACGGCCATTTCCACATGGCTGCGCCGGAGAAGATCCCCTATGCCATCGAGCGCTATGTGAAAGAGACTGCGCGCCTGTACGGCGTGCTCAACAAGCAGCTCGAAAGCCGCGAGTACATCGCGGGCGACTACAGCATCGCCGACATGGCCTGCTACCCCTGGGTGGTGCCGCACAAGATGCATGAGCAAAAGCTCGAGGACTTTCCGAACCTGCAGCG
>NZ_CAXFDV010000020.1:0-7098 GCF_964001545.1 uncultured Aquincola sp. | reverse complement strand
GGCCGGCAGGTCGAACAGCACCACCGGCACCTTGACGTTGACCAGGTGGGCCGCGATCTGCGCGCCCATCACCCCGGCGCCGAGGACGGCGACCTTGCGTACGTTGAATCGGTTCATGGTCACTCCACTCGGATCCATTGTTGGTTGCGGTAGAACGGGCCGAGGTAGCCGCGCACTTCCAGCTTCTTGCCGCCATCGAGCATGCGCAGGCGCAGGCGGTAGGTCTCGCCCTTGGTGGGGTCGAGGATCTCGCCGCCTTCGAAGATGTCCTTGTCGTCGGCCTTGGGCTTGACGCCCTTGATGATGGTCATGCCGACGATGGGCTGGTCCTTGCGCTCGTCGCTGCACTTGCTGCAGGTGGTTTCCTTGGCGTCGGGCTGCAGGCCCTTTTCCACCTTGCCGCTGTACACGCCACCGGCTTCGGTGATGCGCACCAGCGACTTCTCCTGCTTGGTCTCGTCGTCGATGGTCTTCCACAGTCCGGCGGGCGTGGACTGGGCCCAGGCGGCGCCGGCCGCGCACAGCAGCGCGGCAATGGCAAATCGCTTCATCGTTGGTCTCCTCAGAACAGGGCTTCGTCCATCGCCATCAGCGGCTCCAGGCCGGCGCGGCAGCTGCGGATCAAGCCTGCCGTCTCGGGCAGCAGCTTGGCGAAGTAAAAGCGCGCGGTGTGCAGCTTGGCGGTGTAGAACGGGTCGCCCGCGTCCTTCTTCTCGAGCGCCACCTTGGCCATGCGGGCCCAGAAGTACGCAAACACCAGGTGGCCGGTCACGCGCAGGTAGTCCACCGCGGCGGCGCCCACCTCGTCGGGGTTGCGCATCGCCTTCATGCCGATCTCGGTGGTGAGCTTGGTCACCTTGTCGCCCAGGTCGGCCAGCGGGTTGATGAACTCCTGCATGTCCTCGTTCACGCCTTCTTCTTCCACGAAGGCGGCGACCTTCCTGCCGAAAGCCTTGAGCTTCTTGCCGCCATCGGCCAACACCTTGCGGCCCAGCAGGTCGAGCGACTGGATGGTGTTGGTGCCCTCGTAGATCATGTTGATCCGCGAGTCGCGCACATACTGCTCCATGCCCCATTCGGCGATGAAGCCGTGGCCGCCGTACACCTGCATGCAGTGCGAGGTGGCGATCCAGGCGTTGTCGGTGATGAAGGCCTTGATGATGGGCGTCAGCAGCGCCACCTCGTCGGCGGCGGCCTGGCGCTCGGCCTCGTCGTCGCTGGCCAGTTCCACGTCCAGCTGCAGCGAGGTGTACATGGCCATCGCGCGGCCGCCCTCGGCATAAGCGCGGGCGGTCAGCAGCATCTTGCGCACGTCGGGATGCACGATGATGGGGTCGGCCGGCTGATCGGGCGCCTTGGGGCCGGACAGCGCACGCATCTGCAGCCGGTCCTTGGCGTAGGCCACGGCGTTCTGGTAGGCGATCTCGGTCAGGCCCAGGCTCTGGTTGCCCACGCCCAGGCGGGCGGCGTTCATCATCACGAACATCGCGGCCAGGCCCTTGTGCGGCTGGCCCACCATCCAGCCGCGCGCACCTTCCATGGTGATCTGCGCGGTGGCATTGCCGTGGATGCCCATCTTGTGCTCCAGGCCGGTGCAGAAGATGGGGTTGCGCTCGCCCAGCGAGCCGTCGTCGTTCGGGATGAACTTGGGCACCACGAACAGCGAGATGCCCTTGCTGCCGGCCGGTGCGTCGGGCAGGCGGGCCAGCACCAGGTGCACGATGTTGGCGGCCAGGTCGTGTTCACCGGCCGAGATGAAGATCTTGTTGCCGCTGATCTTGTAGCTGCCGTCGGCCTGCGGCTCGGCCTTGCTGCGCAGCAGGCCCAGGTCGGTGCCGCAATGCGGCTCGGTCAGGCACATGGTGCCGGTCCATTCGCCGCTGGTCAGCTTGGGCAGGTAGCGCTGCTGCAGCTCGGGCGAGCCGTGGGCATGCAGCGCCTCATAGGCGCCGTGCGACAGGCCGGGGTACATGGTCCAGGCCTGGTTGGCCGAGTTCATCATCTCGTACAGGCACTGGTTGAGCGTGACCGGCAGGCCCTGGCCGCCGTAGGCCGGGTCGCAGCTCAGCGCGGCCCAGCCGCCTTCCACGTACTCCGCGTAAGCTTCCTTGAAGCCGGTGGGCGCCTTCACCTCGTGGGTGGTCTTGTCCAGCACGCAACCTTCGCGGTCGCCCACTTGGTTCAGCGGCAGAAGCACCTGGGCGGCGAACTTGCCGGCCTCTTCCAGCACGGCATTGATGGTGTCCGCATCCACCTCGGCGTGCTTGGGCAGCGCCTTCAGCGTGCCGGTGGCGTCGAGCAGCTCATGCAGCACGAATTGCATGTCGCGCAGCGGGGGCGTGTATTGGGGCATGGTCGGGTCTCCTCGACGGGTGGCTACGGTTGAACGAAAGACGGGACAACAACGACGCGCCCCGTGGCGCGCCGCCGGAATTCAGGGCAAGGCGCCGGGCTGGGCGTAGTACTGCACGATGCGCTCGAAGGCATTGCGCGCCCGGTCGATGGCGCCGGGAATGCGCAGGAAACGGGCGTCGTGGTGCAACGACAGGATCAGGCCGTGTACCTCGAACACCATCTGCAGCGCATCGGTATCGGCACGCAGATGGCCTTCGGCGATGGCCAGGCGGATGGCGCGGTCGAGTGCGCTTTGCCAGGCGCGCACCATGTCGGCCAGGGCGTCGCGCACGGGGCCGGGCCGGTCGTCGAACTCGACCGCACCGCTGATGTAGATGCAGCCCGAATCCACTTCCACCGACACGCGGCGCACCCATCGCTCGAACAGCGCCCGCAGCCGCGGCAGGCCGCGCGGCTCGCGGATGGCGGGATAGAAGACCTCTTCCTCAAAGCGGGCGTGGTACTCGCGGATGACGGAGATCTGCAGCTCTTCGCGCGAGCCGAAGTGGGCGAACACGCCCGACTTGCTCATCTGCATCAGCTCGGCCAGCACGCCGATGGACAAGCCTTCCAGGCCGGCGCTGGATGCCAGGCTCAACGCCGCATCGAGAATGGCGGCGCGGGTTTGCTGCCCCTTCTGCAAGGGCTGGCGGCCCGCCTTGTGGGCGGGCGGCACGGCGGCGGCGGCGTTGGACTGCATGGGTGGGCCTGGCGGCGGAAAAAAACGAACGATCGTTCTATTCTGCAGCCATCCACCGTTTTGTGGGCCCCCGGGGCGATAAATTTTTCTCGGTGCCCGGGATCGCTCTCCCTCTCATGGGGGTTTACCCGCAGCCCGCTCACTCCTCCGCGGCGGCTTCGTCGTCCCCTTCGTTGTCGGCGTCCGACCGCGCCCGGGCGTCCAGCCGGCCGTGCAGGCCGTTCACCTGCTCCAGAAAGCGCTCGGGCGTCTCGGGCCGCGACAGGCGCCAGCCGGGCTGGGGCAGCACGCTCATGTACAGCGGGCCGACCAGCGGCGCCTCGTTCTGGTGGCGCAGCGTCATGCCCACCGCACCGGCGGCCGCCAGCATGCCCACCGCCATGGCCGCCAGCGTCTTGCGCCGCTGCGGGAACACCAGCGCCGCATGCCGCGCCAGCCACACCACGCTGACGATGCCCATCAACGGCTCGATCGGGCTGAACACCAGCGGCGAGCCCAGCGCCGCCGCCACCTGCGGCAGCACGCTGCCCAGCACCGTGAGCAGCAGCGCAAAGCGCACCGCCAGCGCCCAGTGCGCCGGGAACTCGAAGCGGTGGCGGAACAGCTTGGCCACCACCGCCCACAGCCCCGACCACACCAGCAGCGCCAGCGGCGGGCCGAACACCGCGGTCAGCCAGTCCGACGGCTTGCTGCCGGGGTCCAGCTGCACCCAGTGCTCACCCAGCAGCAGCGCCCACAACGCCAGCGCATAGCCGGCGGTGGCCAGCGATCGGCGACGCTCGGCGGTGCCGCCCAGCGGCAGTTCGTCGGCCAGGGTTTCGCCCGGCAGGCGCAACCGCAGGCGGGTCAGGCCCAGCTGCCAGTCATGCCCGGCGGCCTGCTCCAGCGGCAGCCGCTGGCCGGCCTTCATCGTGCGGCGGCCCACGCGCAGGCCGTTGATGGACGGGCCGGCGGTCAGCTGCAGCTCGCCTTGCTCGTCGGGCTCCAGCGTGGCGTGGTGGCCGGCGATGTGCGGGTCGTCCAGCACCAGGTGGCAGTCCAGTCCGCGGCCGATGCGCACCGGCCAGGCCATGACGTCGAACTGCCGCGGCAGCCGGCCGTCACGGTCGAACACCTCGATCAGCGCGAGGCGGGCTGTTTCGGCTGCCATGCAAATCCCTTCAGGTAATGGTCGGCCAGGCGCAGGGCGTTGTCCCAGCTCACGCCGTGGGCGTTGAAGCGGCCCTGCGCGCCGGTGGTGCTGCCGTCCAGCGTGGCCACCAGCACGCTCATGTCGTACAGGCCCGGCAGCTTGCGGTAGGCGCGCAGGCAGGTCACCGCGCGCAACGGCAGCGCGTCGGGCGCCTGCCTAACCTCCGCCTCTCGGCAGGCGGGCGCGGTGAGCTGGCGCGTCTTCTGCCCGAAACCTTCGTTCTGGAAGCTGCTGCTGTAGCGCTCGGCAAAACGCAGCGCGCCCAGCGAGCGGCCGTCGTAGGCCTCGTGCCGCACGCTGAAGTGGCCGGTCTGCAGGCTGCCGTCGATGTAGATGCGGCTGTCCATCGCGCAGTCGGAGCGCTCGAACTCCAGCCCGCGGCTGCCCGGCGGCGTGCTGCCGCCCCAGCAGCGCATGAAGTTCTCCTGCGGCACCGGGATGGTGTAGCGCGCATGGCCCGCCTCGCGCCAGGGCAGCGCGATGAAGGCATCGGTGAGCTTCTGCTGGTGCGCCAGCAGCTGGCGCGCGATCTCGCCCTGCATCGGCTGGGTCACGGGCGCATCGCCGCGGTGGGCCTCGAACAGCGCCTGGGCGGGCGCCGCCGGCACCAGAAAGCTCACCTGCTCGCCGTCGCGGCGCGATGCCACGTTGATGCCGATCACGCGCCCGCGGTCGTCCACCGCCGGCCCGCCGCTCATGCCCGAGCTGAGCGAGCCGCCGAAGAAGATGGTGGGCACGAAGCTGCGCTCCACCAGGCCGTTGTAGGCGCCTTCCACCACCGCGAAGCCCACGTCCAGCGGATTGCCCAGCGAGAAGATGCGCTCGCCGCGGCCCAGCGGCTGCTCGGCCGGGCGAAAGGCCATCACCCCGCGTGCGGCCAGCGGCGCCGGGTCGGCCGCCTTCAGCAGCGCCAGGTCGTTGACCACGTCCACCGCCAGCAGCTGCAGCACGCCGCGCTGGCCGTCGTCGGTGCTGTACACCAGCCGGTAGCGCTGCGGCTGCAGCGCCATGGTGCTGACCACGTGGTAGTTGGTGATGAAGTGGCCCTGCTCGCTGACCAGGAAGCCCGAGCCCACCGACGACTGGCTGTCCTGCTGGCGCAGCAGCGTGCGCACCTGCACCAGCCGCTGACGGGCGCTGTCGTACACCCGCTGGCCGCCGGCCGATGGGGTGGGCACCGCGGGTGCCGCGATGGAAGAAGGAAGCACCGGCGCGCTGGCAGGCGGTGCGGCGGCGGGCCCCGGCTGGGCGCTGGCCGCCAGGGCCAGCACCGTCAACGCCGCGGCCGGGGCGGCGCGTTGGATGAGATGCATGCCCCATTCTGGCGGCAGCCGGGTGGGGAAGTTCAACACCTTGTTGAGTCGTGTCATGTTGACGCGCTATCCTGTGCCTCGGAAGGTTCGCACCCATGGACGTGTTGCAGCTCGACGTGTCAGGACGCCCGCAAGCCTGGATCACCGCGCGTGACGCCGCCGTGATCTACGCCAGCGACGGCGTGGCCTGGACGCTTGGCGACCCGATGCAGGTGCTGCGTGGCGGCATCCAGCGCACCACCGGCCGGCAGTCGGTGATCACCGTGCATTCCATCATCGCCGTGCGCGGCGCCGTGCCCAGCCGCGCCTGGCGGCAGACGCCGGCCTTGTCCAACCAGAAGCTGTTCGTGCGCGACCGGCAGGTGTGCGCCTACTGCGGCGGCCATTTCCACATCGACGACCTGACGCGCGAACACATCGTGCCCACCTCGCGCGGCGGCGCCGACAGCTGGATGAACTGCATCACCGCCTGCAAGGCCTGCAACGGCCGCAAGGGCAACCGCCTGCCCGAAGAAGCCCGCATGACGCTGATGTACCTGCCCTACGTGCCCAACCTGCACGAGGACATGATCCTGCGCGGCCGCCGCATCCTGGCCGACCAGATGGAGTTCCTGATGGCCAGCGTGCCGCGCTCCAGCCGGCTGCACACTTAGGCTCACCCGCCTGCCGGCCCTTGGGGGCTGCCACCAACAAAACGTTACGCGGCCGACACGAACGGCGCCTAAGGTCGCGGGTCAACTCCTGCACCCCACCACACGTTGTGACAGGACGCTTCCGGAGCCTTCGAATGAACCGCAACACCGCCCCCCGCCGCCCGGCCGGGCCCGCCCGCCTGCTGCTGGCGGCCTGCATCGCCGCCACGCTGGCCGCCTGTTCCACCACCAGCCCCGACATGGTCCAGCGCGGCGATGCACAGCGCCTGTCCAGCGTGCAGGACGCCACCGTGCTCTCGGTGCGGCCGGTGACGGTGGACGGCAGCCAGAGCGGTGGCGGCGGCGTCACCGGCGCCCTGGTCGGCGGTGCGCTGGGCGCCAGCCGCAGCCACGGCACCGAGTCGGCCATCATCGGCGTGCTGGGCGCGGTGGCCGGCGCCGTGGTGGGCAATGCGGTGGAACGCACCGCCACCAAGGAAGACGCCTACGAGATCCTGGTGCAGCTGCCCAGCGGCGAGCGCCGCGCCGTGGTGCAGGCCAAGGGCAACGAGAACTGGCAGGCCGGCGATCCGGTGATCCTGGTGACCAGCGGCGGCAAGACCCGTGTCACCCGCGCGCCGGCCGGCACCGTGCCGCGCACCAATGTGCCGGCACCGGTGTATTCGCCCCAGCCGCCCAGCTCGCAGGCACCGGCCACCACGCCCAGCGTCGCCCCGGTGTACTCGCCCACCGCGCCGCTGCGCAGCTGACCTCGATGCGGAGGTGGCCACCGGGCAGTTAACCTCGGTGGCATGACCTCACTCCTGCACACGCTGGCCTTGCTGGCCGCCGGCCTGGCCGGCGCCG